>NZ_CP069383.1 GCF_017656055.1 Candidatus Nardonella dryophthoridicola
TGCAATATGATTCTGAAGTTGGTGCTGGTACTTTTCATCCATTAATATTTTTTAATTCAATAAAGTTAAATCCTTTAAAGTATATATATATACAGAAATCTAGAAGACCTCAAGATTCTAAATTTAGTATTACAAAATTATATAATCATATACAATTACAAGTTATTATTTATCCTTCATATAATAATATACAAGAACTTTATATTAATTCATTAGATAAAATAGGAATAAATAAAAATAATTACGATATAAAATTTTTAGATGATAATTGGAAAAATCCAACTTTATTAGCTTGGGGTATAGGAAATGAAGTACAAATTAATGGAATAGAAATTACACAAATAACAAATTTTATGTATATTGGTGGTATAAAATGTAATGGAAAAATATCTGAAATAACTTATGGTATAGAAAGAATATCTTCTATATTACAAAATTCTGATATTAATAATTTAGTTTGGGATTATAGTAATAATAATATTATTTATTATAAAGATATATTTTTAGAAAATTTTAATAATTATGATATGTATAATTCAAATAATAATATAAATTGTAATAACATATTAAATATTAATAGAATTATTGAAAATGAAATTGAATTTTTATTAAATATGAAGAATCCATTAGTTTTTGTAGCTTATGATTATTTATTAAAAATTATAAATAATTTTAATATTTTAGATTCTAGGTTATATTTTAGTAATTTTTATAAAAAGATATATATAAGTAAAATACAAAATATTTTAAAAAAAATTGTAAAAAAATATTTAAAAAATAATGAAAAGTAATTTTTTAATAGAATTTTATATAGAAAAAATGCCATGTTCATTTATGTTTTATATATGTAAATTATTAAATGATAAAGTATTAATTTCTATGAATAAAGAATTTTTATTTTTTAAAAAGGAAATAAAATTCTATTCTAGAAATAGAATATTATTTATATTTGAAGATTTAAATTATTATTTAAAAAATTTTTATTGTTATAAATATTTAGATATTGAAAAAATTAATAAAAAAATTATTAAAAGTAATAAAATATTATTTAAAGATTATAAATTTTATATATTGAGATATAATAATTTTAATAATAATATTATTTTTTTTATTATAAACTTTTTAAAAACTATATTATATAATATAAAAAAAATTAATATAAATGAGAATATATTTTTTTTTATAAATTCTATAAAAAAAATAAATATTATAATAAATAATAAATTATTTATATTTTATATAGATAACAATTCGATTAATAATATTAATTATTATGAATCAAAATCTTTTAAAATAAATGATTATTTAATTAATATTAAAAAAAAAAATAAGTTAATATTAGATTATAATTTAAGAAAAAGTAGATTATTAAGAATAATAAGAAATAGATTGAAAGTTATAAAAAATAGTTTTATAAATTTTAAAAATAAAAAAAATATTATAAATAATTTATCTTTATTATTAGAATATCCAAAAGTATATATAATAAAATTAAATTTTAAAGTAAGTAAAAATTTTATTAATATATACAAATATATAATAAATAATAAATTTAAATCATTAGAAGTATATATTAATAATAGTATAACTAATTATATTTTATTTTTTACTAATAATAATATAAAAAAAAAAAATATATTTATTTCAAATGTTACTAATAATATAAATAATTATTTTAATGATATATTTAATTTAATTAATATAGATAATAAGTTGAATTTTAATTTGATTAAGAAAAAAAAAAGTATAAATTTATATAATAGTTTATATAATAAATATATAAGAATAAAGAAAAATTTTATATTCTTATATAAATACATTATATATTATGATATAAATAATAACTTTTTAATAGATTTTTTAAAATTTATTTTTTTAGATAAATTTTATTCTGTAACTAATTTATCTTATGAATATAATAATATTCACTATATAATATGTTTATATTATTATAATAAGTCTAAAAATAAATCTAAAATAATAAAAAATAATTTTTATAATATTTTTTATATAAAAAAAAAAAATATTTATAATATTTATAAAAATGTTTATATATATTTATATATTTTATTAGATGAGTTTGATAATATTATAATGATTATTTACAATAATAAAAATTATGTAAAAAATATTCAAAAAACTGATATTTTAGAATTTAGAAAAAGTTTAAATATAATAATAAATATATTAATTAATAATAAGATATTAATACATTTAAAATATTTATTAAAGAGTATATTAAATTTATATAATTTATTAAATTTTAATGAAATCTTTAATTTATTAATTAATTTAATTTATAAAAGAATATATAATTTTTATGTTAAAAATAATTTAATTGATAAAAATATATTTTTATCATTGATTAATAATATATATTATATTAAAAATAATTTTATATTATATAATTTAAATTATAATATTGAAGAATTAAAAAAATTTATTGTAAAAAATAAATATTTATTTAGTAAAATTTTATTTTTTTATAAAAGAATAGATAAGTTAATTTTATCTTTAGAAAAAAAAGTATATCTAAATAATATAATAATAAATTATAGTTTATTAAAAACTTATAAGGAAAAAAAAATATTTAATTTAATATTGGATATTTATATATATAATAATAAAAATATATATTTTTATAATAATTCAAAATTATACAATAAAATATATAATTTGTTATTAAAAACTAATTTATTTTTAAATAAGTTTAATATATCTGAATCAAAAATATATTTTATTAATAGATTAAAAATATTAAAAAATGTTATTTATATAATAAAATATAATATTAATTTAAGTTTTTATCAATAAAATAATATTTTATAAGTAAAATGAATTTTTTATTTTATATTTTTATTCTTATTTTATTTTTTTTTAATGAAAAAACTTACGTAAATAATAAAAAAATAAGTAAAAAAATTTTTTTTAATAATATAAATAATAAATATAATTTTGATTTTTTTTGTAATAAAAAAAATATATTAAGTAATATTTATTTTAAGTATTCTAATAATTATAATACATTAACTATTATAGATTTTAATAATAAAAATATTATTATAAAAACATTTAATAATAATTATTTATATAAGGAATTATTAATTATTGAAATACTTAATATTTTAAATATATATAATTTTAATATTTTTACATATAATGATATTAAAAAAAAATATTATTGTAATCATAAATTAAATTTTTATAATAATCTTAAAAATAAAAATAATAATTATATATATATTGATAATTATTTAGTTGATTTTGCTAAATTTATAGTTAATTTTAAATTAAAAATTAAATTAATTAATAACATAAAATTGTTTTATATAAAAATTTCTTTTAAATTTATTGAAATATATAATATAATAAAAAATTATATAAATATATTAATAAAGTATTCAAAAATATATAATATAGATATTATATTAGTATTATCAATAATAAAAGTGGAATCTAACTTTAATAAATATGCTGTTAGTAATTCAGGTGCTATAGGTATAATGCAAATTATTTATAATAAGGCTGGTTTAGATGTTTATAATAATATAAATAATTTTTATAAATATCCGCATAAAAATATGTTATTTAATGTTTTTTATAATATAAAAATGGGTATATGTTATTTAAGTATAATACAAAATAAATATCTTAGTGATATTAAAAATAAAGATTCTTTAAGATATTTAACTATAGCATCTTATAATGGAGGTGTTAACAATATTTTAAGAATTTTTAATAAAAATTTTAAAAAATCTATTACTATTATAAATAGTATGGATTCTAAATTAGTATATAAGTCAATAGTAAATCATCATCCATCTAAAGAAATAAGAAACTATTTAAAAGTTGTTAATAATTTATATTTAAAATATTATAAATATAAAAATATATATGTATTTATTAATAATATAAAAAAATGAATAATAATAAATATGATGTAATTGTTGTAGGTGGCGGTCACGCAGGTATAGAAGCTTGTTATGTTTTATCTAAAATGAATTGTAAAACTTTATTAATTACGAGTAATATAGATAATATTGGTCAAATGTCTTGTAATCCTTCCATTGGAGGTATAGGTAAAAGTCATTTAGTTAAAGAAATAGATGCTTTAGATGGTGTTATGGCTATAATGGCCGATAAATCAGGTATTAATTTTAAAATTTTAAATACTAGTAAAGGAGAGTCAGTAAGATCTACTAGAGTTCAAGTTGATAAAGTAATATATAAAAAAAATATTATAAATTTTTTATTTAATTTAAGTAATTTGACTATATTACAACAATTAGTAACTGATTTAATAATAAATAATTATAAAATATATGGAGTAATAACTAATTTAGGAATTAAGTTTTATTCTAAATCTGTTGTTTTAACAATGGGAACTTTTTTGAATGGTTTAATATATGTTGGTAAAAAAATAGAGGAAGGTGGTAGAGTAGGAGATAATTCTTCTAAAAATTTATCATATAATATAAAGAGTAAATTAGGTATAAATATAAATAGATTTAAAACTGGAACACCTCCAAGATTAAATTATAAATCTATAAATTATAAAATATTGGATTTTGAATCAACTGATTATCCTATAAGTAGATTTTCATATATAAGTAATAATAATTTTTTAAATCAAAAAAAATGTTTTATTACTAATACTAATATTAAAACTCATGATATTATATTAAAAAATTTACATTTAAGTCCTGTTTATAATGATTTAATAAAAGGTTTAGGTCCTAGATATTGTCCTTCTATAGAAGATAAAATTGTTAAATTTAAAAATAAAATTAGTCATAATATATTTTTAGAACCTGAAAGTTTAAATAATAATGAAATATATCCTACAGGTATATCAACTAGTTTACCATTTAATGTACAAATTGAAATGATAAAGTCTATAAATGGATTAGAAGATGCTAAAATTACTAGACCTGGATATGCTGTAGAATATGATTATTTTGATCCTAAAAATTTAGATTATACATTACAAAGTAAAAAAGTATCTGGTTTATTTTTTGCTGGACAGATTAATGGAACTACAGGATATGAAGAAGCTGCTTCTCAGGGATTAATTGCTGGTTTAAATGCTGGTAGATATTCTAAATATTTAGATTTATGGTATCCAAATAGAGATATATCATATATAGGTGTATTAATAGATGATTTATGTAATAAAGGTATAAATGAGCCTTATAGAATGTTTACAGCTAGATCTGAATATAGATTATATCTTAGAGAAGATAATGCTGATTATAGATTAACCGAAATAGGTTATAAATTAGGTATTGTTTCTAAGTATAGATGGAATATTTTTTCTAAAGAAAAAGAATTATTTGAAAATGAAAAAAATAAATTAAAAAATATAATTATAAATTCAAATTTTTTTAAAAATGAAAATATTAATATAAAACTTAATAGGAATATTAGTATATATAATTTATTTAAAAATAATGATTTTAAATATAATTTTTTAAATATTATTCCTAATTTAAATTTATTAAATAATGATAATTTATATAGAAAAATAAAAATTGATTCTAAATATGAAAATTATATATTAAAACAAAGATTGGAAGTAAAAAAAATTAAAAAGTATTTAAATTTTAAAATACCTGAAAATTTTAATTTTAATTTAATAAAAAATTTATCTAATGAAACTTTGGATATTATAAAAAAAAATAAATTTAGATATTTATATGATTTATATAAAATACAGGGTATAAATATAAATACAATAAGTATAATATTAATTTGGTTTAAGAAAAATAGTTATATAAAATAAATTTTTTTTTAAAATTATGAGTAAATTATTTAGTATAAATACTTTTTCTTTTATAATAAAATCAAAATATATAAAAATAATAAAATCTGTAGAAAAGTTAAAAAAAATTATATTAAAATATAATATAAGTAAATATAATAGTATAATTTTGGGTGACTGTAGTAATACAATATTTTTAGAAAATTTTAATGGTTTTATTTTATTAAATAGAATTTTTGGTATAAAGAAATATAATTATAAAAAAAAATGGATTTTACATGTTAATTCTGGAGAAAAATGGTATAAATTAGTAAAATTTTCTTTAAAAAATAATATATATGGTTTAGAAAATTTATATAATATACCTGGTAGAGTAGGATCAGCACCTGTTAATAATATAGGTGCTTATGGTGTAGAATTAAAAAATTTTTGTAAATATGTTTATGTTATTAATATAAATAATTTAAAAATATATAAATTAAATAATAAAGAATGTAATTTTAAATATAGAGATAGCATATTTAAGAATAATAATTATATAATAATATCTATTGTTTTAGAATTATATAAGAAATGGAAACCTATATTATATAAAAATATTTTTAATAATATTAATATTAATATATTAGTTCCTAATTTAATTAGTAATATTATATATAAAAATAGAAAAAAAAATATACCAGATTATAATATTATTGGTAATTCTGGAAGTTTTTTTAAAAATTTTTTAGTTAGTTATAATTATATAAAAAAATATAATAATATTCCTTATATTAAATATAATAATAATTTGTGTAAAATAAGTACTAATTGGATAATTAATAATTCGTTTAATAAAAATTTAAAAATTGGTAATATATCAATGTTTAATAGAAATAAAATAATTTTAGTAAATTATAATAAATTTGAACCTAGAAATTTAATAATTATAATTAGAATTATTAAAAAAATTATAAAGAATAAATTTAGTTTAAAATTAATAAATGAAGTTTTTCTTATAAAAAATAATTTAATAAATAAAAATAAATGGTTAAAATAAGATTATCAAGATTTGGTAGAAAAAAATTACCTTTTTATCGTATAGTTGTATGTGATTCTAGAAGTCCTAGGGATGGTAAATTTATAGATAAAATAGGTTTTTATGATCCAATTAATAATAATGTTAAAATCGATATTTTAAAGGTTAATAAATGGATTAAAAATGGAGCAAAGATGTCAAATATAGTTTTAAATATATATAAAAAATATATTATAAATAGTAGTAAATAATGAAATTTATTATAATAACACTATTTCCTAATTTTATTAATTCTTTTAAAAATCAAGGAATAATAAAAAAAGCTATAGATAATAATATAATTGATATAAATATATTTGATATAAAAAAATATGGTAATAATAAAATAGATGATAAACAATATGGAGGTGGAAAAGGAATGATTATAAAACCTAATCCATTATATAATTGTATAAAAGAAGCAAAATTTTTATTAAAATTTAATTGTAAAGTATTATATTTAACTCCTAAAGGTAAAATTTTAAATACATCTTTTATAAAAAATAAACTACTTAATAAAAATATAATTATAATATGTGGTAGATATAAAGATATAGATGAAAGAATAATTTTAACTGAAGTTGATGAAGAAATATCTATAGGTGATTATGTTTTAAGTAATGGAGATTTACCATCAATGATATTAATAGATTCTATTGTAAGACTATTACCTGGAGTAATAAGTAATTCATATAAAACTGATTCTTTTTATAATGAATCTAATTTATTAGGATATCCATGTTATACTAAACCTTTTATTTTTAATAATATTAAAGTTCCTGAGATTTTATTATCTGGAAATCATAAATTAATATATAAATGGCGTTTAATTAAATCTATAGAAAAAACTATGTTAAATAGGCCTGAATTAATAAATTTTAATAAATTTAATGATTTAGAAAAAAAAATATTTTATAATTTTATTAAAAATAATAATTAAATAATATGAAAAGTAAATATATAATTAATTTTGAATTTAATCAATATAAAAATAAAATTATTTATTTAAAATCAGGATTTTATGTTAAAGTTAATTTTTATAGTAATTTAGATGTTAAAAAAAAAATATTTTTTACTGGTATTATAATATCTGTAAGAAATAAAGGTATTTCAAGTTCTATTTTAGTAAGAAAGGTTTTAAATAATAATGAAGGTGTGGAAAAAATGTTTTTTATATATTCAGATAATATAATTAAAATAGATATATTAAAAAAATATCTTTTTAATAAATCTAAACTTTATAATATTAGAAAAAAATTAAATAAAATTGTCAAATTTACATAAAATATATTGTTTTTATAATATATTATATTAATATATAATTATATTATAATTTTAATTAATTTATTAAAATTAATTATTTTATGAATAATAATTTTTCATTTAATTCTCAGGAATTTAATTTTCCGTCTCCTAAATATATAAAAAATAATAATATTTTAATAAATAAAAATTATGAAAATATATGTACATTTAGAAAAGATATATCAAATATTATTAGTAGAAATAATAATAAATTATTATTAATATGTGGTCCTTGTTCTATACACAATATAGAGGAATCTATTGAATATTCTAATTTACTAAAAAAAATATCTTTAGAAGTAAATGATTATATATATATAATAATGAGAACTTATTTTGAAAAACCTAGAACTTCTATTGGTTGGAAGGGTTTTATAAATGATCCTAATTTAAATAATACATTTGATATGGAATTAGGTATTAATAAATCTATAGAATTTTTAAATTATTTATTAGATATAGAATTGCCATCTGGAATAGAATTATTAAATCCATTAATATTAAAATATATTGGTGATTATGTTAGTTGGATATCTATAGGTGCAAGAACTTCAGAATCACAAATACATAGAGAAATTTGTTCGTCTTTAAATATTCCTATTGGATTTAAAAATTCTACTGATGGTAGTATATTTTCATCTATAAATTCTATAAAATCTTGTTATAATTCTCATGTATTTCTTAATATAAATGAAGATGGAATTATATCCTTAATTAAATCTAAAGGTAATAAAAATACTAATATAATATTAAGAGGTGGATATTCTCCTAATTATTATAATGAAAATATAAATGAGTATATAAATATTATAAATAAGAATAATTTGTTAAATACCTCTATAATAGTAGATTGTAGTCATAATAATTCTAATAAAGATTATAGAAATCAGGGAAAAGTTTTTAATTATGTTTTAAATAATATATTAAATGGTAATGATTATATTAAAGGTTTAATGATAGAAAGTTATATAAAAGAAGGAAATCAAAATTTAGATAATAATAAACTTAAATACGGTTTATCTATAACAGATTCTTGTATAGGATGGAATGAGACTGAAGATATAATATATAATTTATATAATAAATATAAAAATTATATTTTAAGTAAATAGTATGAAAAGTATTTTAGATGATGTAAGAAATAGTATAGATATAATAGATAATAAGATTTTAGATTTAGTGAATGAAAGATTTGAGTTAATAAAAAAAATAGGTCTATTGAAGTTTAAATATAATATTATTTTATATGATAAAAATAGAGAAAAAAAAATTATAAGAAATAAAATTTTAAATAATATTAATAATAATATAAGTAATAATTTTATATATAATTTATTTAAAATATTTTTTTTTGAATCTTATAAAATTCAATTAAAAATAATAAATAATAAAAAAAGTATTAAATCTAATAAAAATATAGTTATAATAGGTGGAACTGGTAAGATTGGAAAAATATTTTTTAATATTTTAGATAAAAAGGGTTATAATGTTTTTTCTATAAATTCAAAAAATTGGGATTGTTTTAATATTAATAAAGCTGATTTAATAATAATAAGTGTTCCAATATCAAAATTTAAATTTATATTTGATAAAGTAATTACTATATGTAAAGAAGATTGTATTTTGGTGGATGTTTTATCTAATAAATCATGTAATATAAAATATGCAAAAGAAAAGTATAATGGGCCTATTTTAAGTATACATCCTATGTTTGGACCTAAAATAAATAATTTTATAAAGAAAAAAATTTTATATATAAACATTAAATTTAAAGATAAATATATTTGGTTTATAGATTTACTAAAAGAAGTTGGATTTATTTTATATGAAATTGATAGTGTTGTTGAACATGATAATTATATGAAATATATACAATCATTAAGATATTTATTTTTTTTATTATATAGTAATATTTTATTAAAAAGTAATTTGAATATTAATAAAATTATAAAATATTCTCCATTTAATAATGAAATTTTAATATATTTATTTTTTAATTTTTGTTCTCAAAATATTGATTTATATTTAGAAATAATTAATTCTAATTTTTGTAATAATTTTGATATTATAAATAATTTAATTAATGATTTAATGTTTTTAAAATTAAATATAAATATAAATAATAAAAATTTAATAAATAAATATTCTTTTTTAGATAATTTAAATAATTTTCCTTATATAAAAAAAATTAATAATAATGTTAATAAATTATTTAATTTATTTTCTATTTTAAAATAATTTAAAATAAAAAATTAATTTAATATGTTTAAAATATTATATGAAGATAAAGAAATTATTATTATAGATAAAAGTTATAATTTAATTGTAAATAGAATTAATAATAAAATAAATTTAATAAGTATATTAAATGACTATTGTCCTAATTTATATAAAATATATAATAACGGTTTATTACATAGAATAGATAAAGATACTACAGGATTATTAATAATTTCAAAAAGTAATTTTTTTTATAAAAAGATACATTTAGATTTTTTAAATAAAAATAATATTAAAGAATATATTGCATTAGTTTCTGGTGATTTAATTACGGGTGGAAAAATAAATATTGGTATAATTAGAGATAAAAAAAAAAAATTATGTATGACATTTTCTAAAAATGAAAAAAAATCTATTACTCATTATAGGATAATAAAAAGATTTAAATTATTTACGTTAATAAGATTAAATATAGAAACAGGAAGAACACATCAAATTAGAGTTCATATGAAATATATAAATCATCCTATAATAGGAGATTATAAATATGGTAAAAATATTTCTATATTTGATAAAATACATAATTTTTTAAATAAAAATAATATATTTATTAATAGATATTTATTACATTCTAATAGATTAACAATTAAACATCCTACAAAAAATATATTTATGACATGGAAATCAGAAATTCCTAATGATATTATTAGTTTTATATATAAAGTTAATGAAATATTATGAATTATAAGAAAATATTTTTAATAGGTCCAATGGGATCTGGTAAAACAACTATAGGTAAAATTTTATCTAATAAAATAAATTTTAATTTTTTTGATTCTGATGATGAAATAATTAAAAAAATGAATAAAAGTATAAATAATATATTTAATATACATGGTGAATTATATTTTAGAAATATAGAAAAAGAAATTATAAAATATATATATTATAATAATAATAATATAGTATTATCTACTGGTGGAGGATCTATTGAAGATAAGGAAAATAGAAAAATTTTTAAAAAAGGTTTAACTATATTTTTAAATGTTAATATAAATAATCAAATTAATAGAATAAGTAATAATATTAATAGACCTTTATTAAGTAATAATGAAAAAGATAATATAGATATATTATATGATATTTATAAAAGAAGAATAAATTATTATATAAATTCTTCTAATATAATAATAAATACAGATAATTTAAGTATAAATACTATAATAAAATATATTATTAAAATAATAAATAAAATAAAATAATAAAATAATAATAAAGAAATGTATGAATTAAATATATCATTACAAAATAGTAATTATCATATAAAAATAGGATTTAATATATTAGAAAGTATTATAAGTAAGTTATATAATTATTTTGATATAAAAAATAAATTTATAATTATTACAAATAATGTATTATATAAATTATATTTTAGGAATATAGAAAAAATATTTAAAAAATATCATTTACTTATTGATTATATAGTTATAGAAGATGGTGAAAAAAATAAGTCGTTATTTACTTCTAATAATATATTTACTTATTTATTACATAAAAATTACAACAGAAACATAATTTTAGTATCATTAGGAGGAGGGGTTATAGGAGATATAACTGGATTTGTATCTTCTATATATCAAAGAGGTGTTAAATATATACATATACCTACAACTTTATTATCTCAAGTTGATTCATCTATTGGAGGTAAAACAGGAGTTAATCATCCATTAGGAAAAAATATGATAGGTAGTTTTTATCAACCATCTTTAGTAATAATAGATACATTATTTTTAAAAACACTTCCTAATAGAGAATATATTTCTGGATTTTCAGAAATAATAAAATATGGGATTATAAAAGATAATTCTTTTTTTTGTTGGTTAGAAAATAATTATAAAAAGTTATTAAATTTAGATTTAGATATTATTAGTGAATGTATATATAAAAGTTGTTTAATAAAATCTAATATAATTTCATTAGATGAAAAAGAAACAAAAAATTTAAGATCATTATTGAATTTAGGTCATACTTATGGTCATGCAATAGAATCTTTTTTAGGTTATGGTAATTTATTACATGGTGAAGCTATATCTATAGGAATAATAATGGCTAGTAATTTATCTTTTATTACTAAAAATATATCTTATGAAGTTTTAGAAAGAATAATAAATATAATGAAAATGTTTAATATAAATACAGAAAGACCTAGTAATATGGAGTATCAGGATTATATTTTTTATATGAAAAAAGATAAAAAAAATTCTAATAGTGGTATTAATATAGTTGTACCTACTAACATTGGAGAATCTAAGATATTATTTAATGTTTCTGAAAGTTTAATAAAAAATTCAATATATTATAATAAATAAATAATTTTTTTTATAAATATTAAATATATTTTATTATATTTAATATTTATTTTTTTTTATTTTAATAATAACCAATTATTTATATTTAAATATATTTTATTTTTATTATTTTGATTTAATTCTATTTTTATAGGCATTGGAGGAATTATATTATTTAAATATTTATGATATTTTATATTTAATTTGTTTGAATTATGTGTAAAATATACTTCTTTTAAATATCCTAATTTATTATCATATATAAATTTTTTTGCATTACCTGGTAATCCTATTAACCATGAATTTATATTTTCTATAGGTATGTTTTTTATAAAATATTCTTCAAAAAAATTATTTTTATTAAATATTGTATTTTTATTCTTTATATTATTATAAGAGAATATAAAATCTATTAATTTTATTCCAAAGTATGTATATGCTTTAAATTTAAATTTATTTGTATTTATATTATATAAATAAAATTTTATAAAAAATTTATTTATTCCAGATTTATATGTTATTATTCCATTAACTTTAAATTTTTTTATTTTATATAACATATTTTTATGATAATTCCATTTATTTATATTATTTGTTTTTATATTTATATTATTTTTTAAATTTTCTGAATTAGTTATGTATATTATATTTATATAATTACTTAAAGTTATTATTGAAAATATTAATATATTTTTTAATAAGTTTATCATAATATAAATTTATTTATTTATTTATTATATATAAAAAAATTAATTGTAATATAATATTATATATTAAAAATAATAAAAATATATTTTTTTTTAAAAATGAATTTAAATAAATTATTTTTTTTTTTAAATAAGATAAATAATATTATTTTAAATATAGAATTTGAAATTAAAAATAATATATTAAATAAAAAATATATAAATATACTAAATAAAAAATATATTTATTTTAAATATATATATAATATATTAAATGATTTAAATGATGTATATAATAATATTATTTTTTTAAAAAATGAGATTGATAATAATACAGACATTAAAGAGTTAGCTCTAGAAGAAATAAAGATATTTAATAAATTAAAAGATAGTTTAATATTTAAGTTATCTAATTTTATTTACTATAAAAATGAAAAAATTATTGATGATAATAATGAAATAATTGGTTGTTTTTTAGAAATTAGATCAGGAACAGGAGGTGATGAAGCTTCATTATTTTCTGAAATTTTATTTAAAATGTATACTAAATATATATCTAGATATTTTAATAATATTTCTATAATAAATAAAATAATAAATACATATGGTGGTATTAAAGAAGTTATAATTAAAATAAATAATGTTACAGCATTTGAAAAATTAAAGTTTGAATCTGGTGGTCATAGAGTTCAAAGAATACCATTCAATGAATCTAAAGGAAAAATTCATACTTCTACATGTACTGTTGGAGTAATACCAATTTTTAAAAAATATAATAATATTATAAATATTAAAGATTTAAGAATAGATACTTTTAGATCTTCTGGTGCAGGTGGTCAACATGTTAATACAACAAATTCAGCTATAAGAATTGTTCATATTCCTACTAATATAACTATAGAATGTCAAGATGAGAGATCTCAGCATCAAAATAAAGAAAAAGCTATGGAAATTTTGAAATATAAATTAAAAATATTAGAAATTAATAATGAAAGAAATAAATATTCTAATATTAGAAAAAAATTATTAGGAACTGGATATAGAAATGATAGAATAAGAACATATAATTTTGTAAAAAATAGAATAATTGATCATAGATTATTAATTAAATTTAATAATATAGATAATATTTTAGATGGAAATTTAGATTTATTAATTAATAATATTAATTTAAAATATATATTAAATAATATAAATTCAATTATTGATAGTAATGTATTATAGAGAATGGTTATTTTTTTTTTTTTATAAAAATATAAATTTTTTTAGAATAAAAAATATAAATATAAATTATATAGATAATTTTGTATGTAAAAATTTATTATATTATAAATTTAAAAACAAAAATAAAATATATTTAGATTTTTTTTTAAGTTATAAAGATTTATTTTTATTAAATAATTTTTTATTAAAAATATTAAATTATGAAAATATAGAATATATTAATAAATATACTTATTTTTATGGATTAAAAATATTTATAAATAATAAAGTTTTTGTTCCTAGAATTGAAACTGAATGTTTAATAGATTTTATTTTAAATTATATAAAAAACAATAGATTTTATAAAATTTTGGATTTAGGATCAGGTTCTGGAAATATATCATTAGTTTTATCAAAATTAATAGAAAAATCAAAAGTATTAGGAATAGATATTAATTTAGATTCTATATTATTATCTAAAATTAATAAAAATAGATTGAATATTAATAATGTTAATTTTAAATTAAATAATTGGTACTATTTTAGTAGTAATTATTTATATGATATTATTATATCAAATCCACCTTATATAAATATTAATGATTTTAATTATATTAATAATAATATTTTATATGAAAATTTTAATTCTATATTCTCAAAAAATAATGGATTATATGATATTTATTATATAATAAATAATTTTAGTAAATTTTTAAAATCAAATGGTTTATTAATATTAGAGCATTTTAATAATCATAAAAAAATAAAATATATATTTAAAAAAACTAAAAAATTTAAAAAAATATATTCTTTAAAAGATTTTAATAATATATATAGGTTTACATTTGGAATAAAATATTAATTATTTATATATTTGTTATATCTAATAAATTATTTGTTTTAGGAAATGCAATTACATTCTTTATATCTTTTTCATTAGTCAATAACATCATTATTCTGTCTAAACCAAATGCTATTCCATTATGTTTAGGAGTACCATATTTTAATGATTCTAAAAAAAATCCAAATTCTTTTTTTTGTTTATTAATATTTATTTTTAATGTGTTAAAAATAATTTTTTGTAATTTGTGATCATTTATTCTTTCAGTTCCACTAGCAATTTCTATTCCATTTATAACTAAATCATATGATTTAGAATAAATATTTAATGGATTTTTTATTATATTATTTTCTATATCTTCCTTTTTTATAATAGGCATTGTAAATGGATGATTTACACATTTTAATTTTTCTTTATTTATTTCAAACATAGGAAAATTTAATACCCATATTGGATTAATATCATTATTATTAATATTTGTGTTTTCCCATATTATATTTCTTAATTCATTTATATAATATATGATATTTTTGTCTTTTGTTATAAAATATATATCTGAATTTATTTTATTATTTTTAATTTTATTTAATTTATTAAGTATTTCTTTTTTTTCTATATTAGTATAATTATTTTTTATTTTTTTTATTATTATATTTAATAAGTCTTCAAATTTTATAAAATTATATTTTATTATTTTTTTTATTTTATTTTTTATATAACAACAATGATTATTTAATATATTTATAAAAAATAAATTTTCTTCTTCATTTATTTTGTTATATATATCATCTTTTATATTATATAATGTTAAATAATTATTAATATTTGGTTTATCTGTTCCATACATTCTAATAGAGTCTTTATATTTTATATATTTGAAATTATTTATTTTTACATTATTTATTTTATTCCATATATATTTTATTAATTTTTCTGATATTTTTAATATAAAATTATTATCTACTATTGAAGATTCTATATCTAGTTGTGTAAATTCAGGTTGTCTATTTGATCTTATATCTTCATCTCTAAAACATTTTGATATTTGATAGTATTTATTAAATCCTGATATAATTAAAAGTTGTTTAAATATTTGAGGAGATTGTGATAATGAATATTTTTTATATTTTTTATATGTGTTACTTATTATATTAAAATTTTTTGATCCTTCAGATATATTTTTTGATATTATAGGAGTTTCTATATTTATAAATTCATTTTTATTCATAAATTTATTTATTAAGAATAATAATTCTGATCTTTTTAATATATTATTGAATAAATTTTTATTTTGTCTAAAATATAAATATCTATATTTTATTTTATTTATATCTGAAAAATTTTTATTAATATTTATTGGTAATTTTTTTGATTTATTTATTAAAAATATATTACAAGCTATTATTTCATATTCATTTTCATTTGAATTTGGTTTTTTTATTTTTTTGTTTTTAACTATTCCTATTATTTCTAATAAATAATAAATTTTATATTTTTTAATAGTATTTATTTTTTTTTTATCAAAAAAATTATTAGTTATTACTATTTGTATATTTCCATAATTATCTTTTAAATTTATAAATATTATATTACTTTTTTTAAAAAAATTTATATTATTTATCCAACCTTTTATTTTTATTTTTTTATTTATATATAAATTTAAATTTTTAATATTATTAATAATATTTTTTTTCATTAATTTTTATGTTTTTTTTTTAATATATTTAGTATTTTTTTTGCAGCATTTTGTTCTGCTGTTTGTTTATTTATACCATATCCATATTCTGATATAGATAAATGGTTTATTTTACATAATATAACAAAATTATATTTATTTATTTTTTTTTTTATTTCTAAAATTTTATATATTGGTAAAGAAATTTTATAATTTTGTAAATAATTTTGTAATTCTGATTTAAAATTTTTATTATTTTTTATTATTTTTTTTATATTATTGAAATAATAATAATATATTTTTTTTATAAATTTTTCTATAATATATATATTTTTACTATCTAAAAATATAGCACCTATAATAGCTTCCAAAACATTTTCTAATATTGAATTTTCTATTTTAGTATTTTTTTTTTCTGATATTATTATAAAATAATTTATTTTTAATTTTTTTGCAATTTTAGATAGTGTGCTTGATTTAACTAATATAGATCTTAAATTACTTATTTCACCTTCATTTAAATTAGTATATTTTTTATAAATTATTTTGGTTATTATAAAATTTAATATAGAGTCTCCTAGTAATTCTAATTTTTCATTGTTTATTTTACTAAAACTTTTATGAGTTATAGATTTTAATATTAAATTTTTGTTTTTGAAATTATATTTTATAATTTTTTTTTCTAATATATATATTTTTGTAAATATATCCATATTATATTAATAATTTTATTTAAATTTTTTATTATTTTTATATATTCTAATTTTAAATTTATTATTTTAAATATAACTTTTCCTATTATTAATTTTTTATTAACAAAACCCCAATATCTACTATCAAAACTATTATCTCTATTATCACCTAATACAAAATAGTAATTTTTAGGTATTTTATATTTTATTATATTTTTTATTTTTATATCATTATCTATTAATATATTATTTATTTTTCCATCTATATTTTCTTTTACTATATATAAGTTTTCTATATTTTTTATGTTATTTATTTTTAATATATTTTTATTTTTTATAAAATCTTTTAATTTTTTTATACTTAAATAATTAATATAAATTTTTTTATTGTTAATAAAATTTATTTTTTTTTCTTTGTTATTATATAATATAATATCGTTAGGTATACCTATAATTCTTTTAATGTAATTAATTTTATTATTATATGGAAATTTAAATATAATTAAATCGTTTCTTTTTATATTTATTTTATTAAAAAAATTTTTTTTTTTAACTAATATTAAATCTCCTATATTAATATTTGGAAACATTGAATTGGATGGAATATAATATATTTCGTAAAAAAATATTTTAATAATAATTAAAATTAATGAATATATATATATATACATATATTTTCTTATAAAATTTAGTATTCTTAAAGATAATGTATTATTATTATTATTTTTTTTATAAAAATATATTATATTATATATAATATAATAAATTATTGATAATATACTTATTATTGTTGATATTATAAATATATATTTATTTATATTTAATATTAAATTAATCATATGTCGTAATTATTTTTTTTATTTCATTATTAATATTTATATTTTTACTACTTATTTTAAACATTTTTTTTTTACCTATTTTTTGTTTTTTTAATAATTTGTTTTTTCTGTTTATATCACCTCCATAACATTTTTCAGTAACATTTTTTCTAAATTGTTTAATAATTTTAGATTTTATTATTTTATTGTTAATTAATACTTGAATTTTTAGGTTAAAATTTTTTCTTTTTATATTTTTTAATAAATTATTAATTATATTATTTGAAATTTTAATATAATTTTTATCATTTACTATAGTTGTTAATTCATTAATTTTTATTTTATTTATCATAACTTCTAAAAATTTTAATTTATTTTCTTTAAATTTATAAAATTTATAATATATAGAAGCATATCCATTGGATATTGATTTTATTTCATTAAAAAAGATATTCATTAGTTCATACATTGGTATATAAATTATAATTTCTATTTTATTTAATGAGTTTAAAATATTATATTTAATATATTTACATCTATTATATAAACATAATTCATTTATTTTACCTATATATTTTAATGGAGAAAATATTCTACATATATAAATAGGTTCTTTTATAATTTTAATATCATTTTTATCTATATTAACAAAACTATCTGTTTTTATTATTTCATTTTTTTTATTTAATAATTTATATATAATATTAGTTTTTGTCATTATAATATTTAATTTATATTTTTTTATTATTATTTCTTTTATAATATTTGAATGAAATATTCCTAAAAAACCGCATTTAAAACCAATTCCAAAGATATTAGATTTATATTTATTTATATGTAATATTTGATTATTTAGATACAATTCTTCTATTATTTTTTCTAATTTGTTATAATTCTCGTTTTTTTCAGTATATATATTTCTATATACTTTAGGTATTAATTTGTAATTATTTTTATATTTATTTAAATTTATTATTTTAATATCTAATAAATAATCACCTGGTTTTAGAATAATTTTATTATCTATAAGTATCCATCCTATATCTCCTATATTTATATAATTAGTTTTTATTTTTTTATTATTGTAATTTATTATTCCTATTTCTTTTATTTTAAATTTTATATTATTTATATTTTTTAATATTATATTTTTATATAAAAATCCGTTTTCTAATTTTATTAAATATACAATTCCATTAAAAGAATCTTTCCATGAATCTATTATTAATACTTTTAATAAGTTGTTATTTTCTTTTTGTGGATTTGGTATTTTTTTTATTATATTTTTTATTATATTATTAATTCCTATATTTTTTTTAGCAGAACATAAAATTATATCATTTATATTTATTTTAAGTATTTTTTTAATTTCTTCTAATGTTTTATTAACATTTGAATTTTTAGAATCAATTTTATTTACTATTATTAGTATTTCTTTTTTTTTTTTTTTTATATAATTATATAGTGATATTGTTTGAGCTTGTATTCCTTTGGTAGAATCTATTAATAATAAACATCCTTCACATGCATTTACATATTTATATACCTCATTTAAAAAATCTATATGTCCTGGAGTATCTATAAGATTTAATATATATTTTTTATTTTTTGTAAAATATTCTAATTTTATATTTTTAGATTTTATTGTAATACCTTTTTCTTGTTCTATATCAATATTATCTATAATATTTTTATTTTTATTTTTGATATTTTTTAATATATGTTCTATAATATTTTTTGATAATGTTGACTTTCCATGATCAATATGTGAAATTATACAAAAGTTTTTTATGTTCATAATAAAAATAATATTTATGTTAAATTGGAAAAAAATTATAATTAATGAATCTAATAAAAAATATTTTAAAAATATTTTTAATTTTATAAAAAATGAAATTAAATATGGTAAAATTATTTTACCATATAAAAATAATATATTTAATTCTTTTAAATATAGCAATTTTAATAATATAAAAGTTGTTATTATAGGACAAGATCCTTATTACAAATTAAATCAAGCTAATGGTATAGCTTTTTCTGTTAATAAAAATATTTTTATTCCTAGAACATTAATTAATATATATAGAGAAATTTATAGAGATGATAAAATAAATTTTATTTTCCCTAATAATGGTTTTTTATTAAAATGGTTAAATCAAGGTGTTTTGTTATTAAATTCAGTTTTAACTGTTGAACTTAATAAACCAAGTTCTCATTTTGATATAGGTTGGGAAATTTTTATTTCTAATATAATTAAATATATAAATTTTTATAAAAAAAAAATAATATTTTTATTTTTAGGAAAATATTCTAGAAGATATATAAAATATATTAATTTAAAAAATAATTACATATTATGTACATCTCATCCATCTCCTTTATCTTTTAATAAAGGATTTTATGGATGTGGATACTTTTCAAAAATAAATAATATATTAAAAAAAAATAATTTTAAAGAAATAGATTGGCAAATTTAATCTTTTTTATTTGTAGATATTTTTGCCATAGCAGGTCTTATTAATCTTTCGTTTAAAATATAACCTTTTTGTAATATTTCTACAACATAATCTGGTTCAATTTTTTCATTATATTCTAATGCAACAGCTTGATGTATATTTGGATTAAATTTAATATTTGTTTCTTCTATAGAAAATAATCCAAATTTATTAATTATTTTTATAAATAATTTTAATGTTAATTTTATACCTTCTATTGTAGGATTATTTTGATTTTCATTATATTTTATTGTTCTTTCTAAATTATCTATAACTATAATTAATTCTAACATTATACTTTCATTAGAAAATTTACGTATTTTTTCTATTTCTATATATTTTTTTTTATTAATATTTTCAATTTCTGATCTAAAATATAATTTGTTATTTATTATTTCTTTATTTAATGATTCTATATTATTTTTAAGTTCTAATATTTCTTGTTTTTTTTTTTTTATGAAATTTATTATTTTTTCTTTATTATTTATTTTAGTATTTTTTTCTATTTCATTTTTTTCTTTATTATTATTTTCAATATTTTTTAAATCTAAATTATTATCTTCTTTTTTATTGTTTATTTTAGTATTTTCATTTATTTTATTTTTTTCTTTATTATTATTTTCAATATTTTTATTTAAGTTGTTATTTTTTTCCTTATTATTAATATTATTAATTGTATTTTTTATATTATTTTTCATATTTTTATATAATATTTTAAAAAGTTATTTTTTTTTATATTTTGTATATAATTATTATTTATAATATAATAATATATTATGAATAAATTATATTCTAAATTAATAAAAAATAAAAATATTTTATATAATTATAGTATAAAATATAAAATAGAATGTGGAATAGTATTAAAGCCATGGGAAGTAAAATCTTTTGTTAGTGGTAATATTAATATAAAGAATAGTTATATTGTAGTAATAAATAAAGAAATTTTTTTAAGAAATTCTATATTTAATCCTATTAATAATAATTTTTTATTTGTAAAGAATGATGATTTAGCAAGAGATAGAAAATTACTTTTAAGAAAAAATGAAATATTTAAAATATATAATGATATAAAAATAAGTAATATGGTAGGTATAATTTTATCTATATATTTTAAAAATAAATTTATAAAAGTAAATTTAGGAATATCTAAAGGTAAAAAGAAAGTAGATATAAGAAATAAAATTAAAGAAAGAGATTGGAATATAAAAAAAAATAGAATATATAAGAGTAATAAAATTGATTAATTATATATTTTTATATATAATATTTATAATTATTATAAATAAAAAAAGAATATGGGGCTGAAAAGGTTTAGACATATTAAATATTTTATAAAAAATCATGTCAAGTTTTAAAAATCTTGTAAAAATTTTAAAAAACATAAATGCAAAAGATACTTTTTATTTAAATAATTTAGCAGCTTAGTAGTAAAATATATTTCTTTTTAATATATTTAATTTTTTAAATATAATATATTGATTAATAAAATATAAAAATATTTAATTAAAATTTAGTAAAAATTTATTGGATATTATTATTTTTTCTTTTATTAATAATATTTTTAGTAAAAAAAAAAGAAAAGCATGTAATGTTTTTTTAAAGTAATTTTATATGGAAATGGGTTCGATTCCCATCAGCTCCAAAAAAAAATTTTATAATATGAATTTATTTAAAGATAATAAAATTTTAGTTACATGTGCTTTACCTTATTCTAATGGACCAATTCATATAGGACATTTATTAGAACATATTCAAGCAGATATATGGGTAAGATATAAAAAATATAATTTTTATGATGTTAAGTTTATTTGTTCTGATGATTCACATGGTACTTCAATATTATTAAAGTCTAATAATCTTAAAATTAATCCAAAAAAATTAATATCAGATATTTATGTAGACCATAAAAAAGATTTAAAAAAGTTTAATATAAACTATAATATTTATTATAGTACTCATTCTTTGGAAAATATGTTTTTTTTAAATAATATATATAATGTTTTATTAAAAAAAAAATTAATTTTTAAAAAGAATGTATATCAGTTTTATGATAAATATTATTCTGTATTTCTTTCTGATAGATTATTTGTATCTAATTGTAAAGTTTGTTTATCTAAATTGGAAAATAACAATTATTGTGTATTATGTAATAATTATTATAGAAATTATGATATAATAAACCCTATTTCTTTATTAAGTAATAAAAAACCAATTTTAAAAAAAACAGAGCATTTATTTTTTAAATTAAATGAATATAAAGAATTTTTAAAAGAAAAAATTTTAAATATAATTTTTCAAAAAGAAGTTTTAAATAAAATATATAAAGTTTTTGATAATGATTTAGAATTATGGGATATATCTAGAGATAAATTATATTTTGGTTTTAAAATACCTAATGAAAAAAATAAGTATTTTTGTGTATGGTTTGATGCTATTATAGGATATATAAGTACATTTTATAAATTATGTAAAGTTAATAATTTAAATTTTTTTGAGTATTGGAATGAATTTTCAAATTGTAAACTGTATCAATTTATAGGTAAAGATATAGTTTATTTCCATAGTATTTTTTGGTTATCTATTTTGAAATCAATAAATTTTAGAATTCCAAATAAATTAATAGTACATGGTCATATAACTATTAATAATAATAAAATGTCTAAATCTTTGAATAATTATATAACTGCTAAAGATTATATTAATAAAAATATTGATACAGATTTTCTAAGATATTTTTATGCTTCAAAATTATCTAATAATATAAATGATATAGATTTTAATACAAAAGAGTTTATTTATAAAATTAATAATGTTTTAATAAATAAGATATTAAATATACCAAATAGAGTTGTTAATTTTCTTTATTTTTATTTTAATGGATTTTTATCTTCTTCTGATATAGAAGATATAAATTTATATAATATATTTTTAAGTAAACATACTTATATAAATTTATATTATAATAATTTCGAATATAATTTAGTTATAAAAATAGTAGAAGAATTATCAGATTTATTAAATAAGTATATTTCTGATAGAGAACCTTGGAATAAAATTAATAATAAGAAGAAATTACATGATATATGTACGATGGTTATAAATTTATTTAAAATATTATTTATATACTTAAGACCTATATTGCCTAATATATCTAAAAAAGTAGAGTTCTTTTTAGGTATTAAATTGGATATTAAATTTATTTATATTTATTTATTTAATATTAAAATAAATAAATATTTTATTACAAAAAAAATTTTAGATATAAAGTTTTAAATTTATCAGTAAATTTTAAATATTTAAATAAAATAAAATTTATAAAATATAAATATATGAATTTAACAGAATTAAAAAATATAGATTTTTCAGAATTAATTTCTATTGGTAAAAATATTTGTTTAAATAATATAAATAAAATGAAAAAAAATGATATTATTTTTAATATATTAAAATATCATTTTAATTTAGGTAATGATATATCTGGTGATGGTGTATTAGAAGTTTTACAAGATGGATTTGGTTTTTTAAGATCAGCTAATAATTCTTATTTAGCAAGTCCTGATGATATATATGTTTCTCCTAATCAAATAAGAAAATTTAATTTAAAAACTGGAGATACTATATTTGGAAAGATAAGACCTCCTAAAGATAATGAAAAATATTTTGCTTTATTAAAAATTGATAATATTAATTTTGAAAATATTGATTTATATAATAATAAAATTTTATTTGAAAATCTTGTTCCATTACATACTAATATTAGATTAAAAATGGAAATAGAAAATAATAATGATATAACTCAAAGAATGTTGGATTTAGTATCTCCTATTGGTAAGGGACAAAGAGGATTAATAGTTTCACCTCCTAAAGCAGGAAAAACTACATTATTACAAAAAATTGCTAAAAGTATTACTTATAATCATCCAGAATGTTATTTAATAATTTTATTAATTGATGAAAGACCAGAAGAAGTAACTGAAATGAAAAAGTTAATACCTGAATCTGATGTAATATACTCTACTTTTGATGAATCTCCTAATAGACATATTCAAATATCAGAAATTGTTATAGAAAAAGCTAAAAGATTAGTTGAAAATAAAAAAGATGTTGTAATATTATTAGATTCAATTACTAGATTAGCTAGAGCTTATAATGTATTAGTTCCATCATCTGGTAAAATATTAACAGGAGGTATAGATTCAAATGCATTAAATAAACCAAAAAAATTTTTTGGTGCTGCTAGAAATATTCAAAATGGAGGAAGTTTAACTATAATAGCTACTGCATTAATAGAAACTGGATCTAAGATGGATGATATAATATATGAGGAATTTAAAGGAACAGGGAATATGGAATTACATTTATCAAGAAAAATATCTGAAAAAAGAATATTTCCATCTATAGATTATAATAAATCTGGTACTAGAAAAGAAGAATTATTATTTAATGAAAGTGAATTAAATAAAATATGTATATTAAGAAAAATATTAAATAATATGAATGATGTAGAAGCTATTGAATTTTTAATAAATAAAATTTCTAATACTAAAAACAATAAAGATTTTTTTAATTTAATGAAAATAAAATAATTTTATAAACATTATTTTTTTTTTAATATTTTAATATTTTGTATTGACATATATAATATATATTATATTATTTAAATGAATATTATTTTATATTTAAATAATATTATTTTTATTTTATAAATGTTTATATAATTCTTATTCTTATTTAAACATTTATTTCTTAATAAGAGTTTGATCATGGCTCAGATTGAACGCTAGCGACAGGCTTAACACATGCAAGTCGAGCGGCAACATAATATATATATTTTTTATATATATTGATGGCGAGCGGCAAACGGGTGAGTAATATCTAAGAATCTACCTTTTGGAGTGGGACAACTATTATAATTAGTAGCTAATACCACATAATATTATTATTATTATTTATAATAATAATTAAAGTAGGGGATTATATTTAAATTTTTTTAAGTATAACCTTATGCCATTAGATGAGCTTAGACGAGATTAACTAGTAGGTGAGGTAATTGCTTACCTAGGTGATGATCTCTAGCTGGTCTTAGAGGATGAACAGCCACACTGGAACTGAGACACGGTCCAGACTTCTACGGAAGGCAGCAGTGAGGAATATTGCACAATGGGGGAAACCCTGATGCAGCTATGTCGCGTGTGTGAAGAAGGCTTTTAGTCGTAAAACACTTTCGTCAAAGAATAAAGTTTTATATAAATAATACTTATATATTATTGATTATTTGAAAAAGAAGTACCGGCTAATTCCGTGCCAGCAGCCGCGGTAATACGGGAGGTACTAGTGTTAATCGGAATTACTGGGCGTAAAGAGTGTGTAGGTGGTATATTAAGTCGTATATGAAATCTTTAAGCTTAACTTAAAAACTGTATTCGATACTAATAAACTAGAGTTTATAGAGGGGAATAGAATTCCAAGTGTAGCAGTGAAATGCGTAGATATTTGGAGGAATACCAGATGCGAAGGCGATTCCCTGGGTAAAAACTGACACTGAGACACGAAAGCTTGGGTAGCGAACAGGATTAGATACCCTGGTAGTCCATGCTGTAAACGATGTCAATTTGAAGATTGTAATATTTTTATGTTTTTATAATTTTCGTAGCTAACGCGTTAAATTGACCGCCTGAGAAGTACGATCGCAAGATTAAAACTCAAATGAATTGACGGGGGCCCGCACAAGCGGTGGAGCATGTGGTTTAATTCGATGCAACGCGAAGAACCTTACCTACTCTTGACATCATAAAGTAATAAAGTAGAAATACTTTAGTATCTACGTAAGTAGAATCTTTAAGACAGGTGCTGCATGGCTGTCGTCAGCTCGTGTTGTGAAATGTTGGGTTAAGTCCCTTAACGAGCGCAACCCTTATCCTTTTTTGCCAGCGTAAAGTCGGGAACTAAAAGGAAACTGCCAGTTATAAGCTGGAGGAAGGTGAGGATAACGTCAAGTCATCATGGCCTTTATGAGTAGGGCTACACACGTGCTACAATGGTATATACAAAGAGAAGCAATTTCGCGAGAATGAGCAAATCTTTAAAGTATATCACAGTTCGGATTGAAGTCTGCAACTCGACTTCATGAAGTAGGAATCGCTAGTAATCGTAGATCAGAATGCTACGGTGAATATGTTCTCGGGCCTTGTACACACCGCCCGTCACACCATGGGAGTAAATTGCAAATTAAGAAAATAAATTTAATCATTTTTTTAAAATGAAGGATTTTTTCCATTTTGTGTTTTATGACTGGGGTGAAGTCGTAACAAGGTAACTGTAGGGGAACCTGTAGTTGGAACACCTCCAATAAAGAAAAATAAGGTGTTGTAAATAAAAAGTAAAAATAATTTTTTTTTTAAATAAATAAAATAATATATTTTTATCTCTTTCGTCTAAAAGGTTAGGACATTGCCCTTTCACGGCAATAACAGGGGTTCGAATCCCCTAAGAGATATTTTTTATAAAGAATTACTAAAAATAAGTAAAAAAAAATAAATAAGTAAGCGTATATGATGGATGCCTTGGCAATTAGAGGCTATGAAGGACGTGCTAA
Source organism: Candidatus Nardonella dryophthoridicola (assembly GCF_017656055.1). Classification (GTDB taxonomy): domain Bacteria; phylum Pseudomonadota; class Gammaproteobacteria; order Enterobacterales; family Enterobacteriaceae; genus Nardonella; species Nardonella dryophthoridicola. The sequence continues at coordinate 27,703 of NZ_CP069383.1, forward strand.
TCTACGAAAATTTGTCGATAAGCTGATAAGAAGCGTTATTAGTCGGCTGTTTCCGAATGGGGTAACCTAAATATTTTAAAAAAATATTTATTATTAAATGAATAAAATAGTTTAATAATGCAAACCAGAGGAATTGAAACATCTTAGTACTCTGAGGAAAAGAAATCAATAGAGATTCTCTAAGTAGTGGTGAGCGAAAAGGGAAAAGTCTTTAAGCTCTTTTATTATTTTATTATATTAATAATTTGGAAAAATTAACGATACAAGGTGATAGTCCTGTGATTTAAAATAAATAATAATATCTTAAGTTAAAGTAAAACGAGAAAAGTTATCTTGTTTGAATATAGGGGAACCATCCTCTAAGACTAAATACTACTAATTGACCGATAGTGAACTAGTACCGTGAGGGAAAGGTGAAAAGAACCCCTGTTAGGGGAGTGAAATAGATCCTGAAATCATATACGTACAAGCAGTAGGAGCATTTTAAAAAAAAAATGTTACTGCGTACCTTTTGTATAATGGGTCAGCGAGTTATATTCTGTAGCAAGGTTAACTTTTAAAATAGGGAGCCGTAGGGAAACCGAGTCTTAAAAGGGCGTTAAGTTTCAGGATATAGACCCGAAACCCGGTGATCTAACCATGAACAGGTTGAAGAATAATTAATAGTTATTTGGAGGACCGAACTGACTAATGTTGAAAAATTAGCGGATGATTTGTGGTTAGGGGTGAAAGGCCAATCAAACCGGGAGATAGCTGGTTCTCCCCGAAAGCTATTTAGGTAGCGTCTTGTAATTATTTTTTGGGGGTAGAGCTCTGTTTCGTTTTAGGGACTAATGTTACCAATTCGATGCAAACTTCAAATACCAAAAAAAAATATTACTGGAAACACACTATGGGCGATAATGTCAATGGTGGAAAGGGAAACAACCCAGACCGAAAGCTAAGGTCCCTAAATTATGATTAAGTGGTAAACGAAGTTAAAATTCAAAGACAGCTAGGATGTTGGCTTAGAAGCAGCCATCATTTAAAGAAAGCGTAATAGCTCACTAGTCTAGTTTTTTAGCGCGGAAGATTTAACGGGGCTAAAATCATATACCGAAGCTACGGAAATTAATTTTTTTTTAGTTAATTTGGTAGGGGAGCGTTCTGTAAATCTGAGAAGAAATATTGAAAAGTATTTTGGAGATATCAGAAGTGAGAATGCTGACATGAGTAACGATAAAACAAGTGAAAAACTTGTTCGCCGAAAAACTAAGGTTTCCTATCCTACGTTAATCGAGGTAGGGTAAGTCGATCCTAAAATGAGGCTGAAAAGCGTAGTTGATGGATAACAGGTTAATATTCCTGTACTTGTTAATATATGTGATGTAATGACTGAGGTAGCTAGATTTGCTAAGTGTTGGTTATCTTAGTTTAAACGTATGAATGAAAAAATAGGCAAAACCGTTTTTTATTAACATTTAAACGCTATGATTAATTATTATAAAATAATAGTTAAAAATTTATGCTAGCTTACAAGAAAAGTTACTAAACTATGATTATTAATAAATCGTACTATAAACCGACACAGGTGGTTGGGTAGAGAATACTAAGGCGTTTGAGAAAACTTGGGTGAAGGAACTAGGCAAAATTATACCGTAACTTTGGGAGAAGGTATTCTGATAGTAAGTGATAAAATGAGATTTTTTATAGCTGAATTCAGACTAAGTTAAATGCCAGCTGCAACTGTTTATTAAAAACACAGCACTGTGCTAACATGAAAATGGATGTATACAGTGTGATGCCTGCCCGGTGCCGGAAGGTTAATTGATAATGTAATTAATAATAAAATATATTATTAAAAGCTTTTGATAGAAGCCCCGGTAAACGGCGGCCGTAACTATAACGGTCCTAAGGTAGCGAAATTCCTTGTCGGGTAAGTTCCGACCTGCACGAATGGCATAATGATGGCTGGACTGTCTCCACCCAAGACTCAGTGAAATTGAAATTGCTGTGAAGATGCAGTGTACCTGCGGCAAGACGGAAAGACCCCGTGAACCTTTACTATAGCTTGATATTGTATATTAATTATTGTTGTATAGAATAGATGGTAAACTATGAAGTATTAACGCAAGTTTATATGGAGTTAACAGTGAAATACCATCCTTCAATTTTTATTATACTAACTTTAATCCGTAATCCGGGTTGAGGACAATGTCTGGTGGGTAGTTTGACTGGGGCGGTCTCCTCCTAAAAAGTAACGGAGGAGCACAAAGGTTAGCTAATCACGGTCAGATATCGTGAGGTTAGTGCAAAGGCAAAAGCTAGCTTAACTGCAAGAATGACAATTCGAGCAGATGCGAAAGCAGGTCTTAGTGATCCGGTAGTTCTTTATGGTAAGGCTATCGCTTAACGGATAAAAGGTACTCCGGGGATAACAGGCTAATATCGCCCAAGAGTTCATATCGACGGCGGTGTTTGGCACCTCGATGTCGGCTCATCACATCCTGGGGCTGAAGAAGGTCCCAAGGGTATGGCTGTTCGCCATTTAAAGTGGTACGTGAGCTGGGTTTAGAACGTCGTGAGACAGTTCGGTCCCTATCTGCCGTAGGCGTAGGAAAATTGAGAGGAGCTGCTCTTAGTACGAGAGGACCAGAGTGGACATACCTATTGTGTTCGGGTTGTTATGCCAATAGCATTGCCCGGTAGCTACGTATGGAAAAGATAACCGCTGAAAGCATATAAGTGGGAAACTTACCTCAAGATTAATTTTCCCTGTAATTTTAATTATTTTAAAATTACCTGAAGGGACGTTATAGACTATGACGTTGATAGGTTAGATGTGTAAGCATTGTGAAATGTTTAGCTAACTAATACTAATTTCCCGTGAGTTTTATTTTTTTTTAAAAAATATTATATAATTATAAAAACATTCTATTTTGATAAATATAGTGTGATTGACCCACCTGAAAGTTCATATTATTTTTATGAATTCCATACCGAACTCAGAAGTGAAATATCATAACGCCGATGGTAGTATTAATTTGCGAGAGTAGGTATTATCGGATAGAATGTTTTAAAATTTTTAGGAAGATAATTTAAATGGATAGAATTCTAGTCTCCAAAACTAGATGTGAAAGTTCGAATCTTTCTCTTCCTGAAATATAATATTTTTATTTATTTACCTATACAAAATTTTGAAAATATTGAATCTAATAAATCATCATTAGATATATTTTTACCTAATATATTTATTAAATCATTAATAGAATAATTTATATCTTCATATAATATTGAATAATCATAACATTTTAATAAATTATTATATTTTTTTATATTATTAAATGATTTTTCTATTATATTTAAGTGTCTTTTAGATATTAAAAAATCTGTATTAACATCTTTTTTATATATAAATAATTTTTTATATATTTCATCAGTTAATATGTTTAAACCTAAATTATTTTTAGCTGATATATTAATTATATATATATCATTATTAATTTTTTCTATTCCTATTATATTGTTTGATATATCAGATTTATTTTTAATAAATATTATATTTTTAATATTTTTTATTATAAATTTATATAAATTTATATTATTTATGTAAATTTTTAGATTATTATAAAATTCTTTTTTATTAGAAGTATTTAATTTATTATCTACTATAAATAATAAAATATTTGATTTTTTAATATTTTCTTTAGTTTTTTTTATTCCTATATTTTCTATTATATTTTTTGTTTTTCTTATTCCTGCAGTATCTATAATTTTTATTAAATTATTTTTTATAGAAAAAAAATCTATTATACTATCTCTTGTAGTTCCACTTATATTAGTAACTATTGATCTATTTTTATTAATTAATTTATTAAATATAGTAGATTTTCCTACATTTGTTTTTCCTATTAATGATATAGTATTTATATTATTAATATTTAAACTATTTAAACACTCATTAATTATTTTATTATATTTATCTACTATTTCTAAAAATTTATTATTTATATTTTCTATAATAATGTTATTATCTTCACTTTCAAAACTTATATAAGATTCAACTAATACTTTTAATTCTATTAAATTATTTAATATTATGTTTATTTTATTTGTAAAAGTACCATTTAAAGATTTTATAGCTAATTTAACTGTATCTATATTATCAGAATCTATAATGTTTAATATAGATTCTGCTTGATGTAAATTTAATTTATTATTCATAAAAGCTCTTCTAGTAAATTCACCATTTAAAGCTATTCTGGCATATTTAAATTTTACAATTAAATCTATTATATAATTCATTATTATAGGATTTCCATGACATTGAAATTCTAATATATCTTCTCCAGTAAAAGACTTTGGTTTTTTAAAATATATCAATATACCGTTATCTATAATTTCATTATTATTTGGATCTATAAAATTAACAAATTCAGCATATCTTTCTTTTATTTTTTTTTTTTTAAAGAAAAAATTAATTATTTTTATAATATTATATCCGGATATTCTTATTATACCTATTGCTGATTTAGATATAGGAGTAGATATAGCTATTATAGTATCATTTATGTATTCCATATTTTTTTTAAATAAATTATTTTTTTAAATATTTTATTAATTTCTTTATTTATCTCTTTTTTATTATAAAAATTTATTTTATTTTTTAACATAAATATTAAATCAAAATTATAAAATAAATTTTTATTTTTTCTAAAAAATTCTTTTATTATTCTTTTTATAATATTTCTTTTAACAGATAATTTTAAATATTTTTTTTTAATTATTAAACCTATTCTGGGATATAATAAACAATTTTTTTTTATAAATACATATATAAAAAAAGTTTTTATTATAAATTCATTATTTTTAATTATATAATTAAAAATTTTATTTTTTTTTATTATATTTTTTTTATTAATTTTATTATTTTTAATATTTAAAATCATTTATAAATTTATTATTTTTTTTCTTCCTTTTTTTCTTCTATTATTTATAATTTTTCTTCCATTTTTATATGACATTTTTACAATAAATCCTATTTTTTTTATACGTTTTTTTTTTGATGGTTGATAAGTTCTTTTCATTATATTATTTTTTTTTATAAATATGTATAAATTATTATATATTATAATATAATATAATTACATAATTATAAAAGTAAAAAAAATGAAATTTATAATAGAAAGAGATTTATTATTAAAAAATTTAAAATATATAAATAGTATAGTTAGTAGTAATAATAACTTGTTAAATGATATTAATAGTATTTCTATTATTATTACTAATAAAAATTATATTATTTTAAAATGTAATAATAATGAAATAGAAATTAATATAAATATTAAATTATTAAATAATAATTTTAAAAATAAATATAAAATAAATATATCATATAAAAAAATATATAATATTTGTAAAAATATAGATAAAAAAAGTAAAATAACATTTTTAATAAAAAAAAATTATTTATTAATAAATAATAAAAATACAATATTTTATATATTAATATATAAAAATATATATAAATCTATATTTAAAAATAATAATAATATTAATAATATAATTTCTTTATCAATAAATAAAAATTCTTTAATAAATATAATAAATAAAACATATTTTTCAACTATTAATAGTGATATAAAAAATTATATAAATTATATGTTATTTGAAATTATTAAAAATAAAATATTTTTTACTTCTACAGATGGATATAGATTATCTAATTATAATTTTGAAATAATAAATAACAATTATAATATAAGTTTATTAATACCAAAAAAAACTATAAATGAAATAAATAAATTTTTATTGTATATAAATGATGATATAATAAATATATGTATATGTAATAAATACATTTATATAAAAACAGATTATATAATTTTTAAATTTTTAGTATATAAAAATTTATTTCCTAATTATATTAATATAATAAATGAAAAAAGAGAATTTATATTAGATATAAATAAAGATAAGTTATTAGAATCTATTTATAAAATAATATCTATATCTGATGATAAAAATCCTATACTAAGATTAATAATAAATAAAAAAAACACAATATTAAAATTAATAAATTCTAAAAATGAAGTATCTATTGGATTAATAAAATCATATATAAATTATGATTTTAATAATTATGAAATAGGTATAAATCCAGTTTATTTAATAAATATATTAGAAAGAATAGATAATAAATTTATAAAAATTTATTTTTCTAATAAATATTCTTCTATTAAAATAGAAGATATTAAAGATATAAATAATATAAATATTATAATGCCAATAAAAATATAATGAATAATTATAATTATAAAAGTATAAAAATATTAAAAGGTTTAGATGCAGTAAAAAAACGTCCAGGTATGTATATAGGTGACACAGAAGATGGATCAGGTTTACATCAGATGTTTTTTGAAATATTAGATAACTCTATAGATGAAGTAATAAATAATACATGTAATAAAATATTTGTAACTTTACATAAAGACAACTCTATATCAATAGAAGATAATGGAAGAGGTATTCCTGTTGAAATTCATGATGAAGAAAAGATATCTGTTGCAGAATTAATATTTACAGTTTTACATTCTGGAGGTAAATTTGATGATTCTTCATATAAAATGTCAGGAGGATTACATGGAGTAGGATTATCTGTTGTTAATGCTTTATCTAAAAAATTAATTTTGATGATATTTAGAAATAATAAAATTTATAAACAAATATATAATTTTGGTGTTCCAAAAGATAGATTATCAATAATAGGTAAAACAAAAAAAAATGGAACTTATATAAGATTTTGGCCTGATAATATAAATATATTTAAAAATAATAATAAATTTAAATTTGAATTGATATATAAAAAAATAAATGAATTATCATTTTTAAATAAAAATTTAAATATTAATATAAAAAAAATTGATTCAGATAATACAGAAAATGAATATTATTTTTTAAGTAAAGGAAATATAAAAGGTTTATTAAAATATATATTAATAAAAGAAATTAAAATAAATGAAATTATAAAAAAAGAAAATATTTTATATTTTAAATATTCTGATGATAATATGTTTTTAGAAGTTTCTTTATATTGGAGTAATAAAGATAATTTTATTAATAAAATATATTGTTTTACTAATAATATTTATCAAAAAGATGGAGGAGTTCATTTAACATCATTAAAACATTCTTTAACAAGGTCTATAAATGATTATATAAAGTCAAATATAAATTTTTTAAAAAATAAAAAAAAAAGTGGTATAGAAAATATAATAGGAGAAGATATTAGAAATAATTTATTAGGAATTTTATCTATAAAAATATTTAATCCAAAATTTTCTTCTCAAACTAAAGATAAATTAATTTCCACTGAAATAAAATCTAAATTAGACAATATAATTTATAAAAAAATTACTGATATATTAAATAAAAATATATCAAATTATAAATATATAATAAATAAAATATTACAATATGCAAAACATAGAGAATTACTAAAAAACACAAAAAAAATTTTAAAAAAAAATTTTATAAGTAATTTAGATTTAGTTGGTAAATTATCTAATTGTCAAATAAGAGATCCTAAAATTTCAGAATTATATATAGTTGAAGGTGATTCAGCTGGAGGTTCAGCTAAACAAGGAAGGGATAGAAAATTTCAAGCAATATTACCTATAAAAGGAAAAATTATAAATATAGAAAAATCTAATTTTAATAAAATAATAAAATCAAAAGAAATTATATCTATAATAAATGTTTTAGGGTTTGAAATAAAAAGTAATAATAAAATTATTTATGATATTAATAAATTAAAATATAATAAAGTTATTATAATGACAGATGCAGATGTTGATGGAGCCCATATAAAAACTTTATTATTAACATTTTTTTATAGATATATGAAAGAATTAATATTAAATAATAATTTATATATATCAAAACCTCCTTTATATAAAATAAAATATGATAACAAAAATAAATATTTATATAATAATTATGATTTAATTATTAAACAAATATGTATTTCTATAAATGATTTTTATTTATATAATAATTTAAATAAAATATATAATAATATTTTATTAAAAAAAAGTATAATATTTTATATAAGTTTCATAAAATATTATGATTATTATTCTATATATAAAAAAATAATATTTAATTCATTAGTTTTATTGGATAAAATAAAATGTAATATATTCTACAATAAGAATTATTTAAGTATATTTTGTAAGAATTTAATAAAAAAATTAAATTTAAATATTAATTATAAATTTAAATATAAAATAATTAATGATGAAAAAAATAAAAATTTATATGAAATAATTTTATGTTATAATATAAAATATATATTAAAAGATTATTTTAAAATAAATTATTTTTTTATAAAAAAATATTATAAATATATATTATTTATAAAAAATGTATTTATTAATAATAATAAATTATATATTAAAAATAATAATAATATTAATACAAAAAAAAATATATTATATAATATAAAATCTATAGAAGAAATAATTTCTATATTAATTGATTATTCTTACAATAAAATAAAAATACAAAGATATAAAGGATTAGGTGAGATGAATCCAGATCAATTATGGGAAACATCTATGAATCCTAAAACAAGAAAAATAATTAAGATTAATATAAATAATGATACTAAAACTGATAATTTGATTAATATATTAATGGGTGATTCAGTAGATTTAAGAAAAATGTTTATAGAAAAGTATTATATTAGTATTAATAAAATTTAATATTAAAAAAGATAAAAAAATATGAAAATATATAAAATTTTAAAAAATATAGAAATATTAAGATTATTTTTACATTATAAAAGTTTATTTTTAGAATATGTATTTAATTCAATAATTGCATCTTTTACTTTATTTATAGGAGTATCATTATCTGATTATTTATCAGGATTCATAATAAAAATTTTAAGAATAAGAAAAATTGAAGAAACTGTTCTTAGTTTTTTACATACTTTAATAAGATACAGTATAATAATTTTTACTTTAATTATAACATTAAATACATTAGGAATACAAACTTCTTCTATTTTAACTGTTATAGGTGCTGCTGGTTTAGCTATAGGTTTAGCTTTACAAGGTTCTTTATCAAATTTAGCTGCAGGAATGTTATTAGTTAGTTTTAGACATTTTAGGGTTGGTGATTTTGTTGATTTAAGTGGTATATCAGGTATAGTTTTATCAGTTCAATTATTTTCAACTACATTAAGAACTTTAGATGGTAGAATAGTTGTTGTACCTAATAATAGAATACTATTAGGAAATATAATAAATTTTTCAACAGAACCTAATAAATTAATAGATGTAATAATAAGCATAGACAGAGATTCTAATATAAAATTTGTTAAGGATAATGTACATGAAGAATTAAGAAAAGAAAAATATATAATATTTGATTTACCTCCATTAGTTCAAATAGTATCTATAAGTCCTTCATCTATAGAAGTTTCTATAAGAGCTTGGGTAAGAAGAGAAAATATAAGAATAGCAGTTTCCAATATATTAGAAAGAATAAATAATATGTTTAAAAATAAAGGTATATTACCTCCTTGTGTAAAAACTAAACATATTATAATAAAAAATGAAAATAATTGTTAAAATAAAATAATATAAAAAAAAAATATAAGAATTCTATCTTATATTTTTTTTTAATAGTATAAATTTGGAAATAATATAACATTTTTTATATTATCTGAATTTGTTAATAACATAATTAATCTATCTATTCCTATTCCTAAACCAGAACAAGGAGGTAATCCATATTCTAATGATTCAATATATTCATAATTATACATTTTATCTTTATTTTTTGAAATTTGATTTATAAATCTATTAGATTGATCTAATGGATCATTTAATTCTGAAAATCCATTACATATTTCTATACCATATATAAATAATTCAAATCTTTCTGCTATATTTTTACTTTTTCTTTTAGATAATGGTGATATTTCTATAGGATAATTTGTTATAAAAGTTGGATATTTTATTTTTTTTTCTACTATATTTTTAAATAATTCATAATGAATTTCTCTTATATTAAAATTTTTATATTCTTTTTTAGTAACATTTTGTAATATTTTTATACATTTTTTTTTACTATTTAAATCTTTTATACTGTTAAATAATTTTTTATTATATATATAAATAGATTTTTTCATACTTATTTTTTTAAAAGGAATATTAAAATCTATTTCTATATCTTTGTATACTATTTTTTTTTTATTAAATATTTTTTTTACTATATATTTAAATAAATATTGTATTAATAAAATTAATTTATTATATCTTACATAAGATGAATATAATTCTATCATAGTAAATTCAGGATTATGAATATTTGAAATTCCTTCATTTCTAAAATTTTTATTTATTTCAAATATTTTATTAAAACCTCCAACTATTAATTTTTTTAAATATAATTCAGGTGAAATTCTTAAATATAATTTTTTTTCTGAAAAATTTAGTTTTGTTTCAAAAGGTTTTGCATCAGCTCCATCTGGTATATTTTGTAATATAGGAGTTTCGACTTCTATAAATTTTTTTTTTATTAAAAAATTTCTTATTTCATTTATTATTTTATGTCTTATTATAAATATATTTTTAGAATTTATATTACATATTAAATCTAAGTATCTTTTTCTATATATTATTTTATTATTTACTATTTTATGAAATTTATCTGGAAAAATTTTTAAAGTTTTCGTTATTAATATTATTTTTTTACATTTTATTGATAATTCATTAGTTTTTGTATAAAATAAAAATCCTTCTACTCCAACTATATCACCTATATTAATATTTTTTATTTTTTCGAAATAAATATTAGGTATAAAACTTTTATTTATATATATTTGTATATATTCATTAAAATCATATATTTTTAAAAATACTAATTTTCCAAAATTTCTTTTATATAAAATTCTTCCAGCTGTTTTAATATATTTATTTATTATATAAGATATTTTTTTTTCTTTTATTTCATTTAAATATATATTTATTTTAAAATTATTTTTATATAAAATTTCATTATTATATATTTTAATATTTAAATTATATTTATTTTTTAAATTATTTATATATTTGTTTATTTTTTTTATATCATTCATTTTTATTATTTATTGATTCTAAGTTATTTTTTATTAATATATCCAAATCTCCATTTAAAAAAAAATCTATGTTATTATATTTTTTATTACTTATATTATCTTTTATAGTTGATTTATCTAAATAATATATTCTTATATTATTACTTAATGATAAATTATATTTTATTTTATTCAATTTTTTATTTTTTTCACTTATATTTTTTAATTTATTATTATTTACTTTATATAATATATTTTTTAATGCTATATTTTTATTAATATGTTGTGATCTACTATTTTGACAATTTGTACTAATATTAGTAGGTATATGTAATACTCTAACTGATGAATTAGTTGTATTAACATGTTGACCACCTGGTCCTGAAGATTTACTAAATATTATTTTTAAATCTTTATTATCTATTGATTCATTAATATATTTATTTTTAACAATACTATCATTTATTATATCATTATATACAAATACTTTACTAAAAGAAGTATGTTTTTTATATGAATCAAATGGACTTTTTCTTATTAATTTATGAATTCCTGTTTCATTTTTTAATATAGAATATGAAAAATTTCCTTTTATTTTTAAAATAATGTTTTTTATTTTATTAAAATTATTTATATTTTTATATATTATTTCATACTTCATATTTTTTTTTATTATATATTTTTTATATACATTAAATAAAATATCAGACCAATCATTTGAATCTTTTCCACCTATATTTGAATTTATATATATATAACATTCATCTATATTAATAAAATTTGGATCTAATAAAAAATATATTTCTATATTATTTATATATTTCTCTATAAAAAAAATTTTATCTTTTATATTATTAATATTTATACTATTATTAATATAATATTCTAATATATCAATATTTTTTTTTATAAAATTTATTTCTTTATTTAAAATATAATTTTTATTATATAAATTATTATTTTTATTTAAAAAATAAAAATATTTTTCTTTTATTTTAGATATTTTTTCTTTTATTTTTATCATTTTTAAATATTAATATATATAATTTATCATTTAATTTATCATAATTTATTATTTTAAATTTTATAAACTTATTATTAGTTTTAAATTTAAATTTTAATGTATTTATTTTTAATAAAAATTTACTATTTAATGCTATAAAAGTATAGTTTTTGTTATTTTTTATTATTTTAGCATATATTATTTTATTACTTTCAATTATTTTTTTAATATCATATATCTTAAAATTTTTATATATACTTAAATATATTCTTTCCTTTTTATAATTTATTTTGTAAACATAAGTTAATAATTTATTATTAATAACATTATTTTTTATAAATAAATTTACATTATTTTTAATATTTTCTAAATTATTTATATGTATAAAAGCATCTATATTATAATTATATATTTTAACAAAAATACCATATTCTGTTATAAAAAGTATTTTTACACATATTTTATCACCTATTTTATATTTTTCCTTAAAAATTTTCCAAGGATTTATTTTGCATTTTTTAATACTCATAGATATTCTTTTAAAAGAATTATCTATACTTATTATTTTACTTATTATTTTTTTATTAATATTAAAATAATTTTTAGGATTTATATTTTTATTTACCCAACTTATTTCTGAATTATGTATTAAACCTTCCATACCATTACCTATATCTATAAAACATCCATATTTTACTACATTAGTAGTAATTCCTAAAACTTTATTTCCCAAATATATTTTATTATTTGTTTTATTCCATGGATTATTATATAATTGTTTTAAACCTAAATAAATTCTTAGTTTATCTGTATCAATTTTTAATATTTTAACTTTTATTTTATCATTAATACTTAATACATCTGAAGGATGTTTTATTCTTTTCCAAGATATATCAGTTATATGTAATAATCCATCTACTTTACCTAAATCTAAAAAAGCACCATATTCAGTTATATTTTTAACAACTCCTAATAAAATATTATTAACTTTCAAAGAATTTATTATTTTTATTCTTTCATTTCTATTATTTATATCTAAAACTGCTTTTCTTGATAATATAATATTATTATTTTTTTTATCTATTTTAATTAATTTAAATTCTAATTCTGTTTTTTCTAATTCATCTATTAAATTTTTATCTGAACTATTAACTCCTATAAGAGAACCTGGTAAAAATGAATTTATATTAACTTCAACATCATTTAAATCAATTATTAATCCTCCTTTTACTCTATTTTTTATGAAACCTTTTATAGTAATATTATTTTTAAAAAAATATTTTAATTTTTCCCAAGTTTCTAATATTTTAGCTTTTTCCCTTGATATAATAGTTTCTCCTCTACCATTATCTAAATTTTCTAAAATAAAAGTAAATTTATCATCTAAATTAATATTTAATTCACCACTTTTATTATAAAATTCTTTTACTGAAACATATGATTCTGATTTTAAATCAGTATAAACTATAACAAATTCTTTATCTATATAAATAATTTTACCAACTATTATACTATTTATTCTATTATTAAGAATATCACTTTTATTTTTTTCAAATAAGTTTTTAAATGATTTTTTTTTAATCATATTTTTATTTTTTTATTAAAGATTTAAATAAGTTAAAATATTCAGGAAATGTTTTATTAACGCATTCAGGATTTAGTATATTAACTCCTGAATTTGATAAAGCTACTAGTGAAAAACACATAGCCATTCTATGATCATCATAAGTATTAATATCTGCTTTTAAAATTTTTTTAGGTGGATATATTTTTATATAATCTATCCCTGATTCTACTTTAGCTCCTATTTTAGTTAATTCATTTTCCATTGCTAATATTCTATCAGTTTCTTTTAACCTCCAATTATATATATTTCTAATAATTGATTCTTTTTTAGCAAATATAGACATAATAGCAGCTGTCATAGCTACATCTGGTATATCATTCATATCCATATCTATATTATTTATATCCTTATTACCATCATTATAAGATTCTATATAATTGTTTCCGAAATTTATTTTACCCCCCATTTTTATAATTATATCAGTAAATTTTATATCACCCTGTATACTATTTTTATTTATATTATATATTTTAATTGGTCCACCTATAATAGATCCCGCTGCTAAAAAATATGAAGCATTTGAAGCATCACCTTCAATAATTATTTCATTTTTTTTAAAATTTAAATTATTTTTATATACTATTATTTTTTTATAATTATAATTTTTAACTTTTATATTAAACATATTCATTAATTTTATTGTCATATCAATATAAGGTTTAGAAACTAAATCATCATTTATATTTATAATAGTATTATTTTTATTAATTATAGATGACATTAATATAGAGCTAACAAATTGACTAGACATATTACCCTTTATATTTATTTTATTATTTAAATATCCACCTTTAATATGTATAGGAGGATAATTTTCTTTATTTAAATAAAATATTTTAGCACCTCCTAATCTAAGAGCATTTACTAAATCACCAATAGGTCTTTCCCTCATTCTTTTATTACCATCTATTATAATATTGCATTTTAATGATGATAATATAGATGTTAAAAACCTTATACTTGTACCAGAATTTCCTATATATAATTCTATTAATTTTTCATTATTAAAATTAATTAAATCACCTATTATGTTACAACTTTTATTATTTATTTTTTCTATATATACTCCTAATTTTAATAAAGATTCTATCATATAATTAACATCATCACACTCTAATAAATTTGATAATTTTATTTTTTTATTTAACATAGATGTTAATATTAATAATCTATTTGATATACTTTTTGATCCTGGTAAATATATTTCACCATACATTTTTTTTATTGGATCTATAATAATTTTATTCATTTTCTATAAATTTTTTATTTATATATTTTTTTAAAACTTTAGGTATTTTAATTTTATTTTTAATTTGATTATTTTCTAATATAGCTAGTAAAATCCTTCCAACAGCTAATCCTGAAGCATTTAATATATGAGGATATAACTTTTTATTTTTTTTATATTTTAAATTTAATCTTCTAGATTGAAAATCTTTTGTATTAGAACATGAAGAAACTTCTATATAATCATTTATAGATGGAAAAAAAACTTCTAAATCATAAGTTTTTGATGATGAAAATGGAGTTTCTAATTTAGATAATAATATTTTTCTATATGGTAAATCTAATAATTTTATTATATTTTCTGAATCATTAGTAATTTTCTCTAAATATTCATTTGATTTTTCATAGTTTACTATTTGTATTATTTCTACTTTATCAAATTGATTCATTCTAATTAATCCTTTTTTAAATTTACCATAAAAACCATGTTCATTTCTAAAACAAGGTGTATATGATACTATTTTTATAGGCAATTCTTTGTCATCAATTTTCATATTATTAAATATATTTATTATTTGTACTTCAGAAGTAGGAATTAAAAAATTAATTTCTTTAGAGTTTTTTTTTTTTACGTAGAAAAGATTATTAAAAAATTTTGGTAATTGTCCTGAATTATATAAAGATTTTTTATTAGTTATTATTGGAAAATTATATTCTATATATCCATTTTTAATATGAGTATCTAACATAAAATTTATTAAAGCTCTATTAAGAATAGATATATCACCATTTAATATAACAGTTTTATTATTAGATATTAAAAAAGACTTATTAAATATAATATTTTTTTTAAATATTTTTGTATTATATAAATTTGTATTTTTATTTTTTATATTTTTTATATTTTTACTTTTGTATATTTCTATATTATTATCATATACATTATCATCTAATATATTAGGTATTAAATATGATAAATTTTTTATATTTTTAATTAAATAATTTATATATATTTTTAAATTTTTTATATTTTTTTCTATAGATATTGATGTATTTACATATTCATTATTACATTTTTTTTCTTTTATATTTTTTAATATTTTATTTGTTATTTTATTTTTTATATTTCTAAATAAATTTATTTTATTAGTAGATTTTTTTTTTTCTTTTATTAATATTATTAATAATTTTAAATTTATATTACAATTTCTTTCTATATTTTTTTTTTTTATATATTCATATTTTTCTTCTAAAATATTATAATCTATCATATTTGTTATTTATTTTTAAATAAAAATTTTATTATTATAAATAAAAATAATATTAATATTATTATATATAAATAATTATAATTTATAAATATAAAAATTATACTTTTATTTCTATAAAAATAAAAAAATATTATATATAATATAAATAATATATTATTTATTATTTTTAATAGTAAAAAATAATTAAATAAATATAATATTTTAGATATTATACCATTTTTATTAATAACATTATAAATAATAAATGGAATTAAGTAATATGTTTTATTTTTAAATAATAATAAATTTTTATTATTTATATATATCAATAATATATATATAATAAGTATTTTTTTAAACATTTTATTTTTTTTTAAAATAAAAATTATAAAAATATTATAAATTAAATATGAAAAAAAAAAATGAATTTAAGGGTATTATAATTGATACATTACCTAATACAAATTTTAAAGTTAAATTAGAAAATGGTCATATTATAACAGCTTATATATCTGGTAAAATAAGAAAGAATTATATAAAGATATTAACTGGTGATAAAGTAACTGTTGAATTAACTTCATATGATATAAATAAAGGTAGAATAATATTTAGAAATTAGATTTATATGTATTATTATCATATTCCTATTATGAAAGATGAAGTTGTTAATAACTTAATAAATAAAAAAAATGGATTATATATAGATTGTACATTTGGATCTGGAGGCCATTCTAGATATATATTATCTAAATTAGATAAAGATTCTAAATTAATTTCTATAGATAGAGATTATGATTCTTATAAAATATCTAAAAAAATTAAAGATAAAAGATTTTTTTTTTATAAAAGTTTATTTTCAAATTTAAATATTATATTAAAAAAGAAAAAAATTTTTGGTAAAATAAATGGAATTATAATTGATTTAGGATTATCAAACCATCAAATAAAATCAAAAAATAGAGGTTTTTCTTTCAAATTAAATGGTAAAATAGATATGAGAATGGATTATACAAAGGGTAAAACTTTATTTGATATATTAAATGAAATTGATATCAATAAGTTAAATTATATAATTAAAAATTATGGAAATGAATATTTTTATAAAAAGATATCTAAAAATATTATATATAATATAAAAAATAATAAATTTATAAATAACACTTTGTATTTATCTAATATTATAAAAAAAATAAAAAAAAATTCTAATAAAAATAAAAAAATACATTGTTCAACAAAAACATTTCAATCTTTTAGAATTTATGTAAATGATGAAATAAATGAACTAAATATATTATTAAATAATACAAAAAAAATTTTATCTAAAAATGGTAAATTATTAATTATAAGTTTTAATTCTATAGAATCTAGAATAATAAAAAATTTTTATAACAAAAATAAAAAATATATAAAATTTATAAAAAAAATTAAACCTTCTTATAAAGAAATAATAAATAATATATCATCTAGAAGTAGTATATTAAGAATATTTGAAAAAATATAAAATATGAATATAAAAAATATATTAAAAAATTATATAAATATAAATAATATACCAGATATATATATATCTGGTATTTCTTATGATTTAGATAATATAAAATATGGAAATGCATTTTTTTTAATTAATAATTATAAAAATAGTAAAATTAATAATTTAATAGATAAATTAATTTCTAAAGGAGTTTTTATTATAATAAAAGAAGCTACAAATTATATTAATAATGGTATTTTCTTTTTTAAGAATAATATTTTAATATTATTAATATATGATTTAAAGAAAAAAATATCTAAAATATCTATAGAATATTATAAAAAAAAAAATAAAAATACTAATTATAATTTAATAGGTATTACAGGAACAAATGGAAAAACTACGATATCTTTTTTTATATGTCAATTAATAAAATTATTAAATAAAAAACCTTATATAGTTAGTACATTAGGTAATGGTAATATTGATAACTTATATAAAACAGAATATACTACAGATTTACCTTTTAAATTTTTTAAAAATTTATATTCATCTATAGATGAATATTATGATTTTATAATATCAGAAATAACATCACATTCTTTAGATCAATATAGAATAAATGGTGCTAATTTTAATATATGTATATTTACTAATATTAGTCATGATCATTTAGATTATCATAAAAATATTTTTAATTATAAAATTAGTAAATTAAAGTTATTTAATGATTATTATTCAAAATATAATATAGTAAATTACGATGATAATTTAGGTAAAGAAATATATAATAATTTTAAAGAAAAGACATTTATAGTAACTACAAAAAATATAAGTGATTTTGAAATAAATAAATTTAAATTTTGGTTAAAATTAATTTATGTAATTAAAAAAAAAAAATTTAATATAATAAAAATTTCTAGTAACTTTGGAAATGGATATTTTAAAACTAACATTTATCAAAATTTTAATATAAAGAATATATTAATATCAATATCATGTTTATTATTATTAGGTTTTAATATTTTTGATATATTAAATGTTATTAATTATTTAAAATTACCATTAGGAAGATTTAATACAATAAAAAAAAATAATTTTAATATAATAATAGATTATGCTCATACTCCAGAATCTATATATAAATTATTATTTGAAATAAAAAAAAAATATAGATTAAAAAAAATATGTTCTATTTTTGGTTTTGGTGGAAATAGAGATAGTTATAAAAGAATTATAATATATAATATAATATTAAAATTTTCTGATTATTTTATATTAACTTCAGATAATTCTAGAAATGAAAGATTTAAAAATATAATAAATTTCGTAAAAAAAAATAATAAAATAAAAATAATATATAATAGAGAATCAGCTATAAAATATTCGTTAAATAAATATAAAAATTCAGTAATAGTAATTATAGGTAAAGGACATGAAAATTATCAAATATTATATAATAATAAAAAAATATTTCATTCTGATTTATATATTGTAAAAAAATATATTAATAATGATTAAAATAAAATTAAAAGAAATATCTGATATATTAAATGGTAAATTAATATGTAAAAAAAAAGATTATAATAAATACATATTAAATATATCAATAAATTCTAAAGATATTAAAAATAAATGTTTATTTATAGCTTATAAAGGTAAAAATTTTGATTCTTATATATTTTTAGATGAAGCAATAAATAACAAAGTAGTAGCTATTATTATTGATAAACTATATTTTAAAAAATATATACCACAAATTTTAGTTAATAATGTTAATGATTCATTAATGAAATTATCAATATGGATAAAAAATAAAATAAATCCATTTATAGTAGCTATAACTGGATCTTCTGGTAAAACAACTATTAAAGAATTAGTTTCTTTTGTATTAATTAAAAATAAATATAATGTTATTTATACTTATAAAAATAATAATAATTATATAGGTGTTTTATTAACATTATTTAGATTAAAATATAATACTAAATATTTAATATTAGAAATAGGAGCAAGTAGAAAATATGAAATTTTTAATATAGTAAATTTAATAAATCCTAATTTAATTTTGATAAATAATTTATATATCTCTCATATTAAATATTTTAAAAATTTTAATAATATATGTAGTTCTAAAGGTGAAATATTTTATAGTAATTATAAAAATTTAAAAATTATATTAAATTATGATAATAATGATTGGAATAATTGGAAATTTTTAAATGTTAATAAAAATAAATTTCCAATATTTTATAGTTTAAATAAATGTAGTAATAATTCTGATTTTTATATAAATAATTTATTTTATAATAATTTTTATACTTTTAATATAATTACTCCTATCGGTAAAAAATATATAAAATTAAATAAAAAAATATTATTTGGAAATATTCCATATATATATAATTTAATAGCATCTGTTTCTATATTAATAAATTTAGGTTTAAAATTAAATGAAATAAATTATGTAAATAAATTTAATGGTGTAAATGGTAGATTATTTCCATATTTTATTAAAAAAAAAAATATTATATTAATAGATGATAGTTATAATGCTAATATAAAGTCTACGATAAATTCAATTAATATTTTAAATAATTTTAATAAAGAATATTTTAAGATATTAATAATAGGTAATATTAATGAATTAGGAATTAAAGAAGTATTTTATCACAAATTTATAGGTTTATATATAAATAAATTTTTAAAAATAGATTATATATTATCTATAGGTAATTTGACTAAAAATATATTAAATTATAATAAAAATAATTCTATATATTTAGATAGTATTAATAAAATATTATACAAGTTAATTAGTATAATAAAAAAAACTGATAAAAAAAAAAAAGTTATATTAGTAAAAGGATCTAGATCAAATAAACTAGAAAATATTGTAAATAAAATATTAAATAAATATGAATATTATAAATAAAATATATATTATATTTATTTCATTTATATTAAATTTTATATTAAATAAATTATTAATATTTATATTTAGTAAATATAATATATTTCAAAACATAAGATATGAAGGTCCTAAAAGTCATTTTAAAAAAAAATATACACCTACAATGTCTGGTATTAATATTTTTATAATGATTTTTTTTCATTATTATTTTTTTTTAAAAAAAAATAATATTTATTTAAATACTATAATATTATTATATTTTTTAAATTTTTTAATAGGTTTTTTAGATGATATTTTAAAAATAGTAAAAAAAAATTCTAATATAATAAAATTAAAACATAAGATTATTTTACAATTCTTAATATATAATATAATTATATTTTTTAATAAAAAAATATTATATAAAAATATAATAAATATTCCATTTTTAAATATAAAATTTTATACTAATAAAATAATAAATTATTTTTTTTATTTTATTATTATAAATGGATTTTGTAATTCTGTTAATATAACAGATGGATTAGATGGTTTAGTTTCATTTCCTTTAATATTAATATATATAATACTAATTTTAATTTTATATTTAAGTATTTATAATAATAGTTTTAGTTTAATTCATAAATTATTTTTTATTGATTTAATAAGTATTTTTATGAATATAATTGGATGTTTATTATCATTTTTATGGTTTAATTCATATCCAGCAAATATATTTTTAGGTGATGTAGGATCATTACCATTAGGTTCCATAATAGGTTTTTCATTTATAATTTTAAATAAAGAATTATTATCAATAGTACCTTGTTTCTTATTATTTATAGAATCAATGTCTACTATTATACAAATTTTTACATATAATTTTTTTAATAAATTTAGATTTTTTTTAATGGCTCCTATACATCATCATTATGAATTAAAAAATATTCATGAAAATAAAATAGTAGTTAGATTTTGGATATTATCAATTCTTTTATTTTTATTATCTTTAATTTTAATAATTTAAAATAATTTAAAAATATGTTTAAAAATTCTAAGAATATAACTTTAATAGGTATAGGTTTAAGCAATTTATTTTGCTTAAAATATTTAAATATTATAAATAAAAAATTTAATATAAATATAATAGATAAAAATGAAAATCCTAAATTTTTATCAAATACTACTAGTATAGTAAATGAAATATATAAAAAAAATATAAAATTATATTTTGGTAATAAAAATACTAAGCTTATAAATAATATTATTTATAATTCAGATTATGTAATAATTAGTCCATCTATAAATAAAAATAATTATAATGTTAATACTTTAAAAGTAATAAATGATTTTGATATATTTTTTAGTTTAATTAAAGATTTTAAAAAAATAATTTTAGTTACAGGTACTAATGGTAAAAGTACAATAGTTTATATTATATATAAAATATTGATAAATTGTAAATTTAAAGTTTTTATTGGAGGAAATATAGGAGTTCCTATATTATATTCTTTATATAAAAAATATGATTACTATATAATAGAATTATCTAGTTTTCAAATAGAAAATATAAGTTTTAAATATAAAAATTTAATTTCTATTATATCTAATATAGATTTTGATCATTTAGATAGACATATAAATTTTGAAATATATAAAGATATAAAATTAAAAATATTCGATAGTAGTTTATATTGTTTATTTAACATAAAAAATTTAAAATATATAAAAAAAAAAATAGATAAAAAATATATAACTTTTGGTTTTAAAAATAGTTTTTATAATATAAAAAAAATAGATAATAATTTTTATTTATATAAAAATGATAAATTAATAATTAATTGTAATAAATTAAAAATAATAGGTATAAATAATTATATAAATATATTATCAGCTATAGCAGCAACTGATATTTTGAATGTTAATAAAAAAATTCAGATAGATACAATAAAAAAAATTAAAAATTTAAAATATAGATATAATGTAAGAAAAATAAACAATAATATATGGATAAATGATTCTAAATCTACAAATTTACATAGTACTATATCAGCTATAAATAATACTAAAAATATATTTAAGTTTAATAATATACATTTAATATTAGGTGGAGATAGAAAAAATATTAATTTTGTAAAAATATTGAAATATTTAAATAAAAATTTTATAGTATATTGTTTTGGAAAAGATAGATTTTATATAAATAATATAATTAAAAATTCATATATTTTTTATAAACTTGAAATGTTATTTTATTTTTTAATAAATAAAATAAAATGTAATGATATAATTTTATTTTCACCTGGATGTTCCAGTTTAGATCAATATTTAAATTTTATGCATAGAGGATATTCATTTAATTCATTAATTGAAAGTTATTTTTTCAATGATAAATAAAAATATTATTATAATAACAGGTGGTAGTTTAGGACATATAATACCAGGAATAATTATAGGTAATTTATTAATAAAAAAAAAATATAATATATATTGGATATTAAATAATAAAGAAGAAAAAATATATATAAAAAAATATAACACTAATATAAATGTTATAATTATAAAATTATTTAAAAAAAAAAAAAAAAATATATTTTTTATATTAAACTTTTTTGTATATATTTTTTTTATAATATCTTATATATTAAAATGTTTATATATTTTATTTAATATAAAACCTATATTTATTTTGTGTTTAGGAAATATGTCTATATTTCTATGTATATTATCATGGATTATTAATATTCCAATAATAATACATGAACAAAATTCTATATTAGGAAGATCTAATTATATAGTAAATTTTATATCTAAAAAAACTATAAAATCAATAAGATATAATTATTATTATGATAATAATTTTATTATAATAAAAAATCCTATTAGAGAAGAATTTAATAATTATAAATATAATAATAAAAATTATAATAGTAATATTTTAAAAATATTAATTTTGGGAGGCAGTAAAGGATCTAAATTTATAAATTTTAATATTTTAAAGTTTATTTCTTTAATAAAAAATAATAATTTATTAATATGGCATCAAATAGGAAATGAATATATTGATGTAATTATTAATGAATATAAAAAATATAATTTATTAAATAGTTTATATAAAATTGATAATTTGATATATAATATTAGTTATGCTTATTATTGGACTGATTTTGTAATATCTAGATGTGGTGCTATGTCAATAAGTGAAATAATTTATACTAAAACACCTTCTATTTTAATACCTTTAGAAACTAAAGATAATCATCAATATTATAATACATTTTTTTTGAGAAAAAATAATTTTTCAAAAGTTGTTATAGAAAAGGATTTAAATTTTAATTCTAAATTAGAATATTATATTAAATTATTTAGTAATAAAAAGTACTTATTATTTATTAATAAAGAAATGAAAAAAAAAATAAAATATAATATTAAAAAAATAAATAAAAAATTTTTAATTGAATTAAATAATGAGTTTAAATATTAACAAAATTAAAAATATACATTTTATAGGAATAGGAGGTTTATTTATTAGTTCAATACCATTTTTCTTTTTAAATATAAATAAAAATATTAATATTACTGGTTCTGATATTGGTAATAATGAAATAATAAAATATTTAAAAAAAAATAATATAAAGGTTTATAA
Organism: Candidatus Nardonella dryophthoridicola; assembly: GCF_017656055.1. Lineage (GTDB taxonomy): Bacteria > Pseudomonadota > Gammaproteobacteria > Enterobacterales > Enterobacteriaceae > Nardonella > Nardonella dryophthoridicola. The sequence goes on from NZ_CP069383.1 coordinate 51,927, forward strand.
TAAACATGATTCAAGTAATATAAATAATAATATTGATTTTATTATTTATTCAAACTCTATAAAAAATAATAATCCTGAAATTTTAAAAGCTAAAAAATTAAATATACCGATATATAATAAAAAGTATATTATAAAATATATATCTAATTTTTATAAAAATGTTATATCAATAAGTGGTTCTCATGGAAAAACTACAATATCTTGCATAATTGTATATATATTAAATAATTTAAATATAAATTTTAGTTATATTATAGGTGGTTTTTTATTAAATGAAAAAAAAAATTTTAATTTTTGTAATGATAAAAATATTATTGTATTAGAATCTGATGAAAGTGATTTAACATTTGAAAATGTAAAATGTAAATATTTTGTGTTAAATAATATAGATAATGATCATATTAATAATTATAAAAATAATATTAATAATATTATAAATAGTTTTATAAAATATATAAATTGTAATAATAAAATGTTAACTTTTTTAAATTTAGATGATTTTTTAATAAAAAAAATAATAAATAAAATTAGTAATAAATTTATTACTTATGGATTTAATAAAAAATCAGATTTTATAATTTATGATTATAAAATTAACTATAATAATAATATATTTACTATTTTAAATAAAATAGATAATTGTTATTATAACATATTTGTAAGTAATTGTTTTGGTAAATTTAATTCTATAAATATTACAGCAGTAATATCTTTATTATATTTTATAAAAAAAAATATAGTATTTATTTCTATGTATGAAGCTATATTAAATTTAAAAAAATTTTGTGGAATAAAAAGAAGATTTGAAATATTAAATAATTTATTTTTTATTGATAAATTAAATAATAAAATAAATAATATTTTATTAATTACAGATTATGGTCACCATCCAAAAGAAATATATAACATTATATATAATGTTAAATTAATATATAATAAGAAAATAATAATGATTTTTCAACCACATAGATATAGTAGAACTTATTTATTATTTAACAATTTTATAAAAGTATTATTAAATGTAAATATATTGATAATATTGGATATATATCCAGCATTTGAAAAAAATATATATAATATAAGTAGTTATAATATATATTATATTTTAAAAAAAATAAATAAAAATAAAGTTTTTTATGTTAAAAATAATAATATAAATAATATCATATATATAATAAAAAAAAATATTAATAGTAATAACTATATTATAATAGTTCAAGGAGCTGGTTCTATAAGTAATTATATTAGTAATTTATTTAAAAAAAATGAATGATATAATTTCAACTATAAATATTGACGATGATAAAATTATTATTACTATAAGTAATAAAAAATATAATAATATTAATATATTAAGTTTAGGTATAAAAAAGCATAATAATATTTTTAATAAAAATATTATTAATAATAATATAATATTTAAAAAAATAAATGAATCTATATTACAATCTAGTATTTTATATAAATATAATTTTGAAAATATATATTTAATGATATCTAATTTAAATATAAAATTATATAATATGTTTATAGATGAAAATATAGATAATAAAATTATAGATAATAATTTATTAATAAATATTATAAAAAATAATATATATTATATAAATATAATTAAATATAATTTTATATTACATATTTTACCAAGTAGTTATATTATTGATAATATATGTATATCTAATCCTATTGGTTTATATGGAAAAAAAATTAAAATAAGTTTAATTTTTATATATTGTAATAAAATTTATGTTAAAAATATATTAAAATTTATAAACAAAAAAATAAGATATAATATTAAAAAAATAATATATATTGGATTATCATCATTTTATTCATTAATAAGTAAAAAAGATATTCTTGATAATTTTATATTTATAGATATAAAATTATATAATACTCATGTTTTTATATATTATAAAGGTTTTATAAAAAATATAAAAATATTAGAAATTGGAGAAGAATATATATATAATTATATATCATTATTTTTTAATTTAAATTTTACTAAATCAAAATTTTTAGTAAATAAAATTATAAAAAATTATATATATAATAATAAAGAAAAAAATATATATATAAATATTTATAATAAAAAATTAAATTTGTATAAATTTTTTTTATTAATAAAAAAAAAATATATTGAATTATTATATAGTATAAATAATAAAATAAATAATAAAAATAAAATAAATAAAAATAATAATATTATTATAAATAATATTATAATAAATAGTAATTTAATAAAAATAAAAAGTATTTTTAATGATATAAAAAAAAAATTTAAAAATAAAAATATAAAAATAAATTTATTAGATTATAATAATATAATTGGTTTAAAAAATATTTTAGAAAAAGAAAAATTATATTCAATTATTGGTTTATTAAAATATATAAATAATTTATATTAAAATTATATTAATTTTTAAAAAAAAAAGAATATGTTTTTTATAAATAAAATAATTAATATATTAAATTTAAATAATTATAATAATAATTATTATTTAAAAAATAAATTTAATAATATTTTAAATTCAATTAATTTATATGATAAAAAAATAATAAATTTTGATAATAAAGAATTAAAAAATAAAACTATAGAATTTAAAAAAAGAATTAGAAGTGGAGAAAATTTAGATACTATAATAGTTGAAGCATTTTCAGTTGTAAAAGAAGCAGTTAGAAGAATATATGGTATAAAATATTATGATGTACAAATTTTAGGTGGTCTTGCATTAAATTATGGATGTGTAATAGAAATGTCAACTGGTGAAGGTAAAACTTTAACATCAGTATTACCTGCATATTTAAATTCATTAACAGGAGATGGAGTTCATATAGTTACTATAAATGAATATTTAGCTAAAAGAGATTTTAATAGTAATAAAAAAATATTTAATTTTTTAGGTTTAAGTGTGGGATTAAATATATCAAATATAAATACATTTGAAAAGATTAAAGAATATAATAATGATATTGTTTATGGTACAAATAATGAATTTTGTTTTGATTATTTAAAAGATAATTTAGTTTTAAATATTAAAAATAAAGTGCAAAATAAATTAAATTATGTAATTATAGATGAAATAGATTCTATATTAATAGATGAATCTATAACTCCATTAATAATTTCAGGCAAAAGTATAGATGATTCCACAATATATAAAAATATAAATAAATTTATATATTTGTTTGATATAAATAATACATTAAATAATAAGTTTTATAAAATAGATTTTTTAAATAAAAATATATATTATACAAGTTTAGGTTATAATTTAATAGAAGATATAATATTTAATTTAAAATTAATAAATAATAAAAAAAAACTTTATTATAAAAATAATATAATTTTTATAAAATATGTAACATCTTTAATAAAATCTTACTTATTTTTTAAAAAGAATATAGATTATATAATAAAAAATAATAAAATTATATTAATAGATCAAAATACAGGTAGATTATGTAAAAATAAAAGAATATCAGATGGTATACATCAAGCTATAGAAGCAAAAGAAAATGTAAAAATATTAGAAGAAAATATAAATATAGCTTCAATAACATTTCAAAATTATTTTAAATTATATAAAAAAATATCAGGTATGACTGGAACAGCATATACAGAGAAAGAAGAATTTAAATATATATATGGATTAAATACTATTAAAATTCCTTCAAATAAACCATTAATAAGAAAAGATTTAAATGATATATTTTTTATAAATGAAGAATCTAAAATTAAATATATAATAAATGATATAAAAAAATGTATTAAAAAAAATAGACCTGTATTAATAGGAACTATTTCTATAGAAAAATCAGAACTAATATCTTTATATTTAAAAAAAAATAATATACCTCACAATTTATTAAATGCCAAAAATTATGAAATAGAAGCAAAAATAATATCTAAGGTTGGAAAACCAGGTAATGTAACAATAGCAACTAATATTGCTGGAAGAGGTACTGATATAATATTAGGAGGAGATTATAATCTATTTAATAGAAATATATGGATTAAAAATAATAATATTGTTAAAAAATCAGGAGGTTTATATATAATAGGTACAGAAAGATTTGATTCAAGAAGAATTGATAATCAATTAATAGGTAGATCTGGCAGACAAGGTGATCCAGGATCATCAAGATTTTATTTATCATTAGAAGATAAATTATTTAGTAAAATTATAAATAATAATATAAAAAACATTATTAATAATATTAAAGATAATAAAAAATTTTTTATAAAAAATAAATTTATATCAAAAATGATATATAATATACAAAAAAGTATAGAAAAGAAAAATTTTCAATTAAGAAAACAAATTTTAATATATGATAATATTTTTGATATACAAAGAAATATAATATATAAAATAAGAAATTATATATTATGTAATTGTATATATAATATGTATAAAAAATTTAAATTATTTTTTATATTAAAAATTTTAAAAAAATATATCAATAAAAAATCATATAATATAGATAAATTATTAATTTTTATTAAAAAAAAATTTAATATAAATATAAAAAGAAAGTATAAATATGTATTATATAAAAATAATATATTTAGTATAAAATATATAATTTTTATAATAAATAAAAAATTTAATAAATTTGAAAAAAAAATAAATTATAGAACTTTAATTATAATAATAAGAAATAATTTATTAAAAATATTAGATTTAATATGGATAAATCATATAAATAATATAAATAATTTACAACAAAATATTTATTTAAAAATTTATGCTAATAAAGATCCTTATCAAGAATATATATTAAATTCTTTTTTATTATTTAATAAAATGATAAATAAATGGAAATATAAAAGTATATTTAAAATATTTAATATAATTAAAAATATATAATTTTTTTTATTGCATTTTAAAATTAAAAATGCAATAAAAAAAAATTACATAATATTATTCATATTATTCATATTAGGATTTTGTGTATCAAAATTTTTATCTTCTTCTTTTTTAATTTCTGTAATCATACATTCAGTTGTTATCATTAATCCAGCTACTGATGCTGCATATTGTAATGCTGATCTAGTAACTTTTGTAGGATCTAATATACCCATTTTTATCATATCCCCATATTCTTCTGTAAAAGCATTATATCCAAAATTACCATCACTTAATTTTATTTTATTTAATATTATTGATGGTTCTTCACCGGCATTAGAAACAATTTGACGTAATGGAGATTCCATAGATTTTATTGCAACTTTAATACCAACATTTTGATCTTCATTATCACCTTTTAAATTTAATAAGTTTTTAGAAACTCTTACTAAAGCAACACCTCCTCCAGCTACTACTCCTTCTTCTACAGCTGCTCTTGTAGCATTTAATGCATCTTCCACTCTAGATTTTTTCTCTTTCATTTCCACTTCTGTTGCTGCCCCAACTCTTATTAATGCAACACCACCTGATAATTTAGCTATACGTTCTTGTAATTTTTCTTTATCATACTCTGAATCTGTTTGTTCCTTTTCCTTATTTATTTGATTTATACGTTGATTAATACATTTTTTATCTCCATATCCATCTATTATTGTTGTATTATCTTTATCTACTATTATTTTTCTAGCATTACCAAGATCTTTTAATGTAGTTTTACTTATATCTAATCCTATTTCTTCAGAAATTAATATACCTCCTGTTAAAATAGCAATATCTTGTAACATTGATTTTCTTCTATCACCAAATCCTGGAGCTTTAACAGCAACTGCTCTAAATATTCCTCTCATATTATTAACTACTAATGTTGCTAATGCTTCACCTTCTATATCTTCTGCTATTATTAATATAGGTTTATTTGATTTTGTTATATTTTCTAAAATTGGTAATAATTCTCTTATACTTGTTATTTTTTTATCTATTAATAATATGTAAGGATTATCAAATTCAACAATATTAAAATCTGGTTTATTTATAAAATAAGGTGATAAATAACCTCTATCAAATTGCATACCTTCTACTATTTCTAATTCATCATTTAATCCTGATCCTTCTTCTACAGTTATAACTCCTTCTTTACCTACTTTTTCCATAGCATCAGCTATTAATTTACCTATATTTTCATCTGAATTAGCTGATATTGTTCCAACTTGTATTATTGATTTATAATCTGAACAAGATACTGATATTCTTTTTAATTCATTTATAGCATAATTAACTGCTTTATCTATACCTCTTTTAATATCCATAGGATTCATTCCTGCTGCTATTGCCTTTAATCCTTCATTTATTATAGATTGTGCTAATAATGTAGCTGTAGTTGTACCATCACCTGCCATATCATTAACTTTAGAAGCAACTTCTTTTACCATTTGTGCTCCCATATTTTCAAATTTATCTTCTAATTCTATTTCTCTTGCAACAGATACACCATCTTTTGTAATTAATGGAGATCCAAAAGATTTATCTAAAACAACATTTCTACCTTTTGGTCCTAATGTAACTTTTACAGCATTAGCTAAAATATTTACTCCATTTAACATTTTTATGCGTGCATCGTTACCAAATTTAACTTCTTTTGATGTCATTTTTTTTTCCTCCTATAAATTTTTTATTTAAGATAATTTTATTCCTTTATTATAGCTAAAATATCACTTTCAGATAGTATTAAAAATTCTTCATTATTTATTTTTTCTACTTTTATTCCATAATTATCATTAAATATTACTATATCCCCGACTTTAACTTCTATAGGTTTAATATTTCCATTTTCCATGTATTTACCTTTTCCTATTGCTATAACTTCACCTCTATTTGATTTTTCATATGAATTTGTTAATACTATTCCACCTGGTGATTTAGGTTCTATATTAATTTTTTTTAATACTACTTTATCATTTAATGGATATATATTCATAATTGTATTGAAAAATATTGTAATTAATTTTATATTAATAAATATAATATTATTATTTATTAACTTCAAGTATTAATAAAAAAAATATTTTATATAAATATTTTATATTATTATATTAAATTTTTAAATATTTAAAATATTATTTTAATTAAATTTAGCCTGAATAGCTCAGTTGGTAGAGCAATGGACTGAAGATCCATGTGTCGTTGGTTCGATTCCAACTTCAGGCATAATATTAATTTTATGAAAAAAATATCTTTTTTACTTAATAAACCAAATAATTTTAATAATTATATATTTTACTCAATAGAATCAGAACAATCAGTTATAGGTGGATTATTAATAGATAATTCTAAAATTAGTGATATTATAGAAATAATAAATAGTAAAGATTTTTTTTTGGATAATCATAAAATAATATTTAGTGAATTAGAAAATTTATTTAATATTAATAAACCTATTGATATAATAACTCTATCTGAATATTTAAATAATAAAAATAAACTTAATGTAATTGGTGGATATTCTTATTTATTAAAATTAATAAAAAATATTCCTAGTGTTTCTAATATATTACATTATGCTAATATTATAAAAGAAAAATCAATAATAAGAAAAATAATATCTTCTTCTAATGATATATATAACATGTGTTTATATCCTAACGGAAAAAATTTAGATGATATAATTGATTGTATAGAATCTAAATTATTTGAATTAATAGAAAGTAAAAATTTAGTTTATAATAAACCTAAGAATATAGAACTCTTTTTAAAAAATATATTTGAAAAAATATTAAAAAATAAAAATAATAATAATAATTTAATTGGATTACCAAGTGGTTTTTATGATTTAGACAAAAAAACATTAGGTTTTCAAAATTCTGATTTAATAATAATTGCGGCAAGACCTTCTATGGGTAAAACAACTTTTGCCTTAAATATATGTGAAAACATATCTTTATTTAATAAAAAACCAATATTAATATTTAGTTTAGAAATGTCATTAGAACAAATTTTAATAAAAATAATATCTTCTTTATGTAAGATAGATCAATATAAAATAAAAACTGGAAATTTATCTAATTTTGATATAAAAAATATAAATAATACTATAAAAATATTATTAAAAAATAAAAATATATATATAGATGATTCTTCATATATTACAACTTATGAATTAAGATCAAAAGCTAGAAAATTATTTAGAGAAAATAATGGATTAAGTTTAATTATGATAGATTATTTACAACTTATTAAAGTTCCTTATTTATTAAATAATAGAACTATGGAGATTACTGAAATATCTAGATCTTTAAAATCTTTAGCTAAAGAATTAAATATACCAATTATAGCCATTTCTCAATTAAATAGAAGTTTAGAATTAAGATCAGATAAAAGACCAATAAATTCTGATTTAAGAGAATCAGGTTCAATTGAACAAGATGCAGATTTAATAATATTTATATATAGAGATGAAGTTTATAATATTAATAATAATAAAGGTATAACTGAAATAATATTAGGAAAACATAGAAATGGACCATTAGGATCTATTAAATTATTATTTAATAATAAATTTTCTAGATTTGAAAATTATATAGAAAGAAATGTTAAATAAAAAAATTTTAATAATAGATACAATACCTCATATATATAAACTATATTATGGATTAATATTAAAGAATAAAATAAATATAAATTATGCAATAAATATAATAATTAAAAAAATAATGAATAGTATAAATAATATTAATTATATAATATTTGTTTTTGATAACCATAATATTAATTATAGAAAAATAATTTTTAAAAAATATAAAATAAATAGAAAAAAATGTTCTACAAATTTTATATATTTAATAAATTTATTTAAAAAAAAATTATATTTAAAAAATATAAATGTTATTTCAATACCCAATATAGAAGCTGATGATATAATAGGTACAATATCTAAACATTGTGAAAGAAATAATTTTAAAATATTTATAAGTGCATATGATAAAGATATATATCAATTAATAAATGATAATATAAAAGTTATAGATATATATAATAAAGTAATAATTGATGATAATTTTATATTTAATAAATATAAAATAAAATCTAAATTTATGATAGATTATATTTCATTAATTGGAGATATATCTGATAATATTAAAGGTGTATTTGGAATAGGTAAAAAAATATCTAGTATATTAATAAATGAAATAGGAGATATAAATTCAATATATAAAAATATAAAAAAAATATATAATATTAATAAAATAAATAACTCTAATTTTGTAATAAATAATTTAATAAAATATAAAAATAATGTAATTAAAGCATATAATCTTATAAAAATAAATACTGATATATTTACAGGATATAAAATATCTGATTTTAAATTAAAATAATTTTAATTTCAATAAAAAATATAATGTATAATAATTTTCAATTAGTAATATTACTATCTAAAATATCAAAAAATATTCATATTAATAATGAAAATATATTTAATAATAATAAAAGTGTAGAAAAAGTAACTATAAAAGCATTAAAAATTAAAAATAAATATATAAATTTTAATAATTATAATGAAATTATTATTAAATAATAAAAATAATAAAAAAATATATAATTTTGAAAAAGATATAAATGATAAAATATTATATATATATAATAAATATAATATAAATAATTTTTTAATATCATTTAGTGGAGGATTAGATTCAAAATTTTTATTAAAATTATTTATTAATATAAAATATAAATTAAATAATAATATTTTTATAAAAGCTATACATATAAATCATAATGTAAATTATAAATCAAAAATATGGGAAAAAGAATGTATAGATTTTTGTAATAAAAATAATATATTAATATATGTAGATAATATATATATAAAAAATAGAAATAATTTAGAAAATAATTTGAGAATATTAAGATATAATAAAATAAAAAAATATATAAATAAAAATGAATTTTTAATAACAGGTCATCATAAAAATGATAAAATAGAAAGTTTTTTTTTATTTTTAAAAAGAGGTAGTTTTATTGGTTTAAGTAGTATAAAAGAAATACGTAAAGTATTTGGAATTAAAATATTTAGTCCATTATTAATGTATACAAAAAAAAATATAATTTTTTTTTCAAAAATATTAAATATAAAAAAATTTATTATAGATAATAGTAATTTTAATTTGTATTATGATAGAAATTTTATAAGATATAAATTAATTAAATTATTAGTTAATAAATGGCCAAATATAATTTATAAAATATGTAAAACAATTGATATTTTTTCAGATAATTTGTATTTTATAAAATATTTAATAAAAAAAAATTTTAAAAATAGATTATTACTTAATAATAAATATATATTATTAAATAATATATTTTATATAAAATCATCTTTTTATTTAAAAATGATTATTTTAAAATGGTTAAAAATATTAAATTTAAAATATACTTTTAATTTTATAATAAATATTTATAATATTTTAATAAAAAATTCTAGTTCTACTATTATAAAAAATAAAATATTTTTTATATATAAAGATATATTTTATTATACTAATAAATACAATAAGTTTTTTCTAAAAAAGTATGAAATAATAATAAATTATAAGAATTTAAATAAAATTATAGATATAGATAATAAAATAAAATTACCTTATAATATAGGTTTTTTAAAATTTTATAAATTTAGAAAAAAAGAATATAATTTAAATTTTTTTAAAATAATAAATTTTAATAAAAATGATTTATTAAAAGTAAAATTTGATATAAATATAAAAAAAAAATATTTTTTTATTAAAAATAATAAAAAAAAAAAAATTTCTATTAAAGAAATATATAAAATTTTAAATATACCATTATATATAAGAAATAAAATACCATTTATATTTATTAATAATAGATTATTATATATGTTAAATTATTTTTATAATAAAAATTACAATAAAAATAAAAATTTACATAATATAATATATGTATATTATAAATTAAATATTAATGATTTTTAATTGGAGTTAAGCGGAGTCGAACCGCTACATTTTGATTGCAAATCAAATATTCTACCTTTAAATTATAACCCCCTCTTTAGGTTTGAGTGGATTTGAACCACTGACCTCACCCTTATCAGGGGTGTGCTCTACCAGTCTAAGCTACAAACCTATAAATATATTTATAAAAAATTATACTATATTTATTTTAAAAAGTAAAAAAAAATGAAAACTAAAAATTATAATTTATTTACAAATAAAAATTTAAATAAGAATGATTTAGTAATTAATTTAATGATAAAAGCTGGATTTATATCTAAAATTGATTCTGGATTATATATTTATTTGCCTAATGGATATATTTTATTAAGTAAAATAAAAAAAATAATAAGAGATGAAATGAATAAAATAAATTTTTATGAATTTTATATTCCTATATTACAACCTGATTTTATATTAAAAAATAAAATTAATTATTTTAATCAATTTATAAAAACTAATATAAAAAATAAAAATTATATATTAAGTCCTACTAATGAAGAAGAATTTATATATATTTTTTCTAATATAATAAAATCTAAAAAAAAATTTCCTATTAAATTATTTCAAATAAATAATAAGTTTAGAAATGAAGTTAGAAATCATAATATTTTAAGATCATATGAATTTATAATGAAAGATGCTTATTCTTTACATAAAAATTATAAATGTTTAGATGAAACTTATTTAAATGTATACAAATCATATATAAATATACTAAATAGTCTTAAAATAAAATTTTTTATAACAAAACAAAAATATGATAATTATATAAATAGTAATTTTTCACATGAATTTTATTCATTATCTTATAATAATAATAAAAATTATAATCTAAACAATAATGATATAGAATATATAAATTTTGATATTAATAAATATAATAATTCTTTTATAGAAATAGCTCATATTTTTAAAATAGGTGAAAAAAAATTATTTTTTAAAGTAAATGAAAATTTATATATAAATTCTTATGGTATAGGTATATCTAGAATTTTTTATACATTAATAGAACAAAATATTATTAATAATAAATTAATATTACCATATTCTATATCAATATTTATTGTATCAATAATAATAATAAATTTTAATAATTTAAAAATTTATAAGTTTTCTAATTTTTTATATAAAAAATTAAATGAAAATAATATTAAAGTTTTATTAAATAATAAAAAATGTAGTTATGGAGAATCAATAAATAATTCTGAATTATTAGGAATACCTATAATATTAATATTAAGTGAAAATAATTTAAAAAAAAATAATATTGAAATTAAATTAAGAATTAAAAATGAAGTACATATTATTAATATTAAAAAAATTTTAGATTTTATTATAAATGAAATAAAATCTAATTTTTATTAATAAATAAATTATATAATTTATTATTATTTTGTATTAATTTAAATAATATTATAGATAATTTATTTATATTATTATCAGTAAAACATAATAATTTTTTTATAATATTATTATAATAATTTATATTTTTTTCATATTCTAATTTTAAATATTGATTTTTTATATCATCTGTAATTTTATTAAATATTATTTCTATCATTATTTTATTATTAGGATAATTTATTTTATTTATATTATTGAATTTTTTATTAATTATTTTTAAAAATTTTATATTTTTTATAAAAATTATTGATTTTCCAGATCTTCCTGCTCTACCAGTTCTTCCTATTCTATGTATATATGTTTCTAAATTATTTGGTGAATCATAGTTTATAACTAAATTAATATTATCTATATCTATACCTCTTGATGCTATATCTGTAGCTACTAATATATCAATTTTTGATTTTTTAAATAATTCTATAGTTCTTTCTCTTATTTTTTGTATTAAATCTCCATTTAAATAACTAGTATTATAACCTAAATTTTTTAAATAATTAGACAATTCTATTGTAGATATTTTTCTATTTACAAATATTATTATAGATCCTAAATTTTTATTTATTTCTATCATTTTTGTAAGTATTAAATTCTTATTATTATCATTATTTATTATACAATATTCTTGTTTTATATTAGGTTTTATATCAAATTTATTTTCTACAGTTATTTTTTTATATTTTTTTATTATTTTATCTATTATATTAGTATATATATAGTTAGGCATTGTAGCTGAAAATAATATTATTTGATATTTATTTTTTATATTACTTAATATAAATTTTATATCATTTATAAAACCCATTTTTAACATTTCATCAGATTCATCTATAACAACAATAGATATATTATTTATATTTAAATTTTTTTTTTTTATGTGATCTATTATTCTTCCTGGAGTACCAATTATTATTTGAGGATTTTTTTTTAATATTTCTAATTGATTTGTATATCCAACTCCACCATATAAATTAGCTATTTTAATTTTATTTATATCATTAATAAATATTTTAAAAACTTTTTCAACTTGTAAAGATAATTCTCTAGTTGGTTCTAATATAATTATATTTATATTTTTATTATATAAAATTTCAAGTATAGGTAAAACAAAAGATAAAGTTTTTCCACTACCGGTATTTGCTATTCCAACTATATTTATATTATTTAATATTTCTGGTATACATTTTATTTGTACTGGAAATGGTTTATAGTTTAAATTATTTATTTTATCAATTAAAAATTTATTATTTATTCCTAAATCATTAAAAGATAAATTATTATTATTTTTCATTTTTTAATATATTAAATATAATTTTTTTATTATTGTTTATATTAATAATTTTAACTTTTACTTCTTCATTTATATTAAAATTATTGTTTTTTATGTTATAATTTACAAAAAATTGTTTATTTATTTTTTTTATATATAAAATAATTCCTTTATTATTTTTTTTTATTATTTTACCAAAATATATATCTCCTATTTTTGGTATAAATAATAAATTATTTATTTTTTCTAAAGTTAAATTTAATTTTTCCTTATTATTTGACAATATTTTTATTGTTCCATCATTATCAATATCTATTTCAGAATTTGTTTCATTTATTATTTTTTTTATTACATTACCGCCTTTGCCAATTATATTTTTTATATAATTAACATCAATTTTTATTATTTTAAATATAGGTAAATTTTTTGATATTTTATTAGGCTTAGATATCTTATAATTCATTTTTTCTAATATATTCTTAATAGATTTTTTGGCTTCAAAAAATACATTTCTAATTAAATCTACATTTATATTATTACATATTTTTACATCCATTTGTAAAGCACTTATATAATTACAATTACCAGATATTTTCATATCCATATCTCCATAATTATCTTCTTCACCTGTTATATCTGACAATATTATATATTCATTATTATCTATAAATATTAATCCCATAGCAACTCCAGCAATATGTTCTTTGGATATTCCTAAATTCATAAGAGCTAAAGAAGCTCCACAAACAGATGCCATAGATGAAGATCCATCTGATTCAAATATTTCTGATACCAATCTTATAGTATATGGAAAATTATTACTTTCTGGTATTATAGGAAAAATAGAATTGTATGCTAATTTTCCATGTCCTATTTCTCTTCTTTTAGGAAAGCTTAAAAAACCAATTTCTCCAAAACAATAATTTAAAAAATTATAATGAAAAATAAAATTTTTATTTTTTAAAGAAATATTTTTATTATCATTACCTAATGTTATAGTAATTAATGATTGAGTATTTTCTTTAATAAATAAACATGAACTATGTGTTTTAGGTAATATATTAAATATTACATTTATATCTCTTATTTCATTATATTTTCTATTATCTAATCTTATAGAATTTTTATATATAAAATATCTAAATTTTTCTTTTATATTTTTATTTAAGTACTTTAGAATATCATCTTCATTATAATTTGAAGACAAAATATTATTTATATCTAATAATAATTTTTTTTTTATATTATTTATTTCTAATATTCTATTATTTTTATTTTTTATATTAAATAAATTATTAATTTTCTTATTTGTTAAATTATATACAATATTTTTTAAATAAAAATCTTTATATATGTTACTAATATTATATTTTTTTTTATTTATATTATTATTCTTATAATATTTATATACAAATTCTTTTATATTATATATTATTAATTTAGAATTATTTATAGAAAAATCTATAGAATCTAATATTATGTTATAATCAATTAGATTTGATTTAGATTCTATCATAGTTATAGAGTTTTCATTACCTGATATTATAATATTTAAATCATTTTTTTCATATAAACTTATATTTGGATTTATTATAAATTTATTATTTTTATCAATAGATAATCTAATACAAAATATAGGATCAAAATTATTTATTAAAATACTTAATGCTGAAGAAACTCCTATTATAGATATAATATCAGGATTAACATCCTCTTCCATTGATAAAGCAATAACAGTTATATATAATTCATTATTATAATTAGTTATATTTGTTAATGAAGGTCTTATAGATCTATCTATTAATCTAGATATTAATATTTCATTTTCATTTTGTCTTATTTCTCTATTTAATGCATTATTAGGAAATTTTCCTAATGAATATGATCTTTCATAATAATTAACTGTTAATGGAAAAAAATCATTATTTTTTTTTTTTTCTATTTCTAATATAGAAATTATAACTTTTGTATCATTTATACTTATAAAAACAGAAGATGAAGAATTCCTACATATTAATCCTGTTTCTATTTTTATTTTTTTATTATTATAATTAAATTCATGTATTATTTTTTTATTTATCAAAATTAATCCTCTTATTTTTTTGTTTAATATAAAAATTATACTTTTTTATTTTTTTTAATATATTTCAAAATTTTTTTTTTTTTAGATATTAATAATATAAAACCTCTTTTACTATGTAAATCTTTTTTATTTTTTAAAAAATGTATTTTTAACTTTTCTATTTTATTATTTATATTATCAAAATATTTTTTTAAAAAAATATTGTTTTTTATCATAATATTTTTTTTATTTATTTTTAAAAAATTTTAATTATATTTTAATAAATTATTTTTTAATAATTTATATATATTATAACCTTTATCTATAGAATCATCATATATAAAAATATATTTAGAAGGAAATTTTTTCAATTTTATATTTTTATATATATTTTTTTTTATAAAATTAATAGTTTTATTTAAAATATTAATTTTTTTATATATATTTTTTGAATTAATATTTTCATTATAAGGTAATAAAAAATATATTTTTATTAATTCAAAATTTTTAGTTATTTTAACATCTATAATAGATATATTTTTTATTCTAATATCATTTATATATTTTTTAAAAATTATAGATATTTTATATTTAAATTCATTAGAAATTTTATCTATAAAATAATTTTTCATCTTTTTTAATATGATTTTAATATGTCATTTATTTTAATATCATTAAAATTATTTATAATAATTCCAAATTCATTATTATTTTTAACTTCTTTAACAACGTTATTCAATATTTTCATAGATTTTATTTTACCATTAAAAATTTCTTTATTTTCTCTAAATATTGATATATTATCATTAATATTTATTATTCCTTTATTAAGTTTACAACCAGCTATTTTATAATTAGAATAATTAAAAATATTTTTTATTATAGAATTACTTTTAAATATTTTATTTAAATCTGTTTTGTTTATATCTGTATTTTTTTTATTTATTATTTTTTTTATATCATTTATTAAATCATAAATTATAGTATAATTATTAAATATTAATTTGTTATTTTTTATAATTTTATTTATTTTACTATCAATTTTAATATTAAAACCTATTATTATTGAATTTGATAATAAAGCTTTATTAACATCATTAATATTAATATTACCTATATTATAATAAACAATATTTATATTTTTATCTATATTTTTTAATATTTTTAATATAACTTCGCAACTTCCTGTTACATCAGTCTTTAATATTATATTAATTTTATTTAAATTTTTATTAAAATTAATATTATTTATTATATTATTCTCAATTATTTTTTTTTTTTTATAATTATTAAATTTAATATTTTTAATTAAATTTTTATTATTATATGAATATATAATATTTCCAAATCTATGTATTTTATTTAAACCAGTTATTTCTATAGGCATAGATGGTATAGAAATATTTAAATTTTCATTCATACTAAATATAGATTTTATTTTTTTATTTTTTTCTAAATTAGTAGATATATAGTTTCCTACTTTAAATATACCTTTTTTAATTATTAAAACTGTTTTTAATCCTTCATTTTTATTTATATAAGATTCTATAATTATTCCTTTAGAAATTGTATTATTATTTATTTCATTAAAATTAAATATATTTTTTGTATATTTTAAAATAACAGTAATTATATTATTTATTCCTATATTATTTTTAGATGAAGTATATATAAAATCATATTTTCCTCCCCATTCTTTAGATACTATATTATATTTTGATAATTCGTTTATTATTTTGTTTTTATCATAATTTTTATCTATTTTATTAATTACTATAATACATGGTATATTACTATTTAATTTTATATAATTTATACATTCTATTGTTTGTTTATTTACGCAGTCATCTACTGAAACAACTAATATAATAATATCTGTTATTTTAATACTTAAATTTCTAATTTTATAAAAATCTTCATGCCCAGGAGTATCTATAAAAGTTAATATTTCATCTTTTAACATTATATAAGAATATTTTATATGTTGAGTTATATTTCTTGATTCCATATAAGTATTATTTATTATTCTGTTTAATATAGATGTTTTTCCATGATTTACATGACCTAATATAGTAATAATAGAATTTTTTATATTTGAATTTTTAGATATTTGTATATCTTTGAATTTATTTTTATACATTTCTTAAAATTAATGTTTTTTTTTTGAAGAATAAGATAGAAACTTATGAAAATTGCGGAAGTTGGACTCGAACCAACGACCTTCGGGTTATGAGCCCGATGAGCTACCTACTGCTCTACTCCGCTATAAAAATTATAATATAATAAATTTATTATAAAATCAATATAAACATATTATTTTTAAATAAATTATATAATAATATAATAATATTATAACTTACTAAAAAAAATACATAATATAAAAAATAATAATATTAATAATATTATAAACTTATTTATTTTTATTTTATTATTATATATGTATTCATATTTATTTAAATTACTAAAATTATTATTAAATATAAATTCATAAAAAAAAATATATTTTAACAAAATAAATAATATTAAATAAATAATTTTGATTAACATCTTATAAAAATTTTCTATTGATTATATCATTAATTTGTTCAAAATACAGAGTTTCATATTTTAATAATAAATTTTTCATATTATGTAATAAATCTATATTTTTTAATAAAATTTTTTTTGATCTTATTATATTTCTATTTATTATATCAAAAATTTCATTATTTATTAAATCTAATATTCTATTAGAAAATAATATTTTTCTATTCCACATGTCATTTTCATTAAAAATTATAGGAGATAATTTATCAGAATAACCCCATTTTAATATCATATTTTTTGCTATATTTGTAGCTGTTTTGATATCATTAAAACATCCAGTAGATACTTTTTCACTTCCATATATTATTTCTTCTGCTATTCTACCAGCATATAAAATAGATATTTTATTTTCTAATATTTCTTTATTTAGATTTAATAAATTTTCATCTTCTATGCACATAGTATATCCTAATGAATTACCTCTAGGTATTATTGTAACTTTATTTATATGTTGATTTGAAATTATTTTACCTACTATTACATGTCCAGATTCATGATATGCTACTGATTCTTTTTGATTTATATTAGTAAATAAATTTTTTTTTTCTATGCCTAATAATATTCTGTCTATAGATATATCAAAATCTTTCATTGAAATAATATTTCTATTATTTTTAACAGCATTTAATATTGATTCATTTACTAAATTAAATAAATCAGCTCCAGAAAATCCATATGTTGTTTTAGCTATTTCTTTTATATTTACATCTTTTGATATATTAGTTTTTTTTATATATATTTTTAATATATCTTCTCTACCTTTTAAATTTGGTAAATCTATTATTATTTTTCTATCAAATCTACCTGATCTTAATAAAGCCTTATCTAATATTTCAGGTCTATTTGTTGCAGCTATTACTATAACAGATTCATTTTCTGTAAAACCATCCATTTCAACAAGCATTTGATTTAATGTTTGCTCTCTCTCATCATGACTTCCTCCTAAACCTATACCTCTTTGTCTTCCTATAGAATCTATTTCATCTATAAAAATTATTGATGGAGAATTTTTTTTTGCTTTATCAAAAATTTCTCTTACTCTTAAAGCACCAACTCCAACAAACATTTCTACAAATTCAGAACCAGATATATTATAAAATGGTACATTAGATTCTCCAGCTATTGCTTTAGCTAATAATGTTTTACCGGTTCCAGGTTCTCCTATTAATAAAATACCTTTTGGAATTTTACCTCCTAATTTTTTATATTTATCAGGATTTTTTAAGAAATTAACTATTTCTTTTATTTCTTCTTTAGCTTCATCACATCCAGCTATATTACAAAATTTTGTTTTTATATTATTTTTTACATTATTTTTACCTAAAAATAAATTTTTAATATTTATTTTTTTTATTAAAATTAACCAAATAATTAAAAATATTAATATTGGAATTACATACATTAAGTAATAAATAATATAATTACTATTTAATATATAATTTTTATTTAGTATATCAACTTTATTTTTTAATAATATTTCAGTTAATTCTTTACATATATTTGGTATATATGTTATATATTTTTTGTTATTTTTATTTAATATAAATATTTTATTTCCTTCTAAATATATTTTTTTTATATAATTATTATTTAATAATTTTATAAAATTGTTATAACTTATTGTTTTATTAAAAAAAATATATTTTATATTACTTAAAAATGTTATAAAATATACAGAAACTAAAATAAATAGAATAAAATTTTTAATCATTTTAAATTACCTCTTTATTTCTTTTAAAATTTTTACAAACAATATAAAATTCTTTTGAATTTTTATTAGATGATATAGGTTTTATAATTTTAATAATATTGAACATTTTTTTTATTTTATTTATTATTAATTTAATATCTTTACTACCATTAAAACACTTAAATACTAAATTTCCTTTATTTTTTAAAATATCATTACATAATTTTAATGATAAATTAATAAAATCTATAATTTTTATTATATCTATATCATTATGTCCAGTAATTTTATGACATATATCGGAAATTATAGTATCAACTCTACAAATATTTTTATTATTTATTATATTAATGAGTAAATTATATGTTTTATATATATCACCTTTTATAAAAAAAATATTTTTATTTTTTATTTCAATATTTTTAATATCACAAGAAAATATTTTAATATTTTTAAAATTATCAATAATATATTTTATCCATCCACCTGGATAAGATCCTAAATCTATTATATTTGTATTATTTTTAAAAATATTAAATTTTTTATCAATTTCATATATTTTAAACCAAGATTTAGAAATTAATTTTAATCTTTTAGATTCTTTAAAATAAAAATAATTATTTTTATTATTTTTAATTTTCATAATATATAGATATTATTTTATATCTTATAATTTTATTGAATATTTCTAAATTAATTATATCATTTTTTTTTTTACCTATTAATATTTTTGATAAAGGTGAATTTATAGATATTTTATTTTTTTTTATATCAGATTCAAATTCACTTACTATTTGATATTTATTAATAATATTATTATCCATATTAATTAATTCAACTATAGATCCAAAATATATTATATTTTTATTATTTATATCTTTAGGATAAAATATTTTTGATATTGATAATATATATTCTAAATTTTTTATTTTTTTTTCATAAATTAAATATTGTTCTTTTGCGCATTTATATTCATGATTTTCTTTTAAATCACCATATGATCTTGATGTTTCTATTAATTTTAATATTTCAGGTATTTTATTATTTTTTATTATATTTATTTTTTTTAATAAATCATTTATACCATTTTTTGTAATTAATATATATTTCATATTTTTATTTTTTTTTTATAAGAAATTCTTTTATTTTATATAATATATTATTTATACCAGTTCTATATTTTGAGGATATTAAAAATATTTTATTTTTATATATATTATTTTTATTAAATAAAATCTTCATTTTAAAATAATTTTTTAAAATATCTATTTTATTTATTACTATAAAATATTTTTTATTTATTATCAATTTATTATTATTTATATTAATTTTATTATTAATATCTTTTATTATAGTATTTAAATTAAAATTAAATGATATTAAATTGTAAATATCTATTATATATATAATTAATTTACTATATTTAATATTATTTAAAAGTTCTATATTTTTTTTATTTTTATTTTTATTTAATTTATTAATTATTCCTGGAGTATCCATAATAGAAAAATTAAATTTATAAAATTTTATATTATATATAAAATTTTTATTTGTAGAAAAAATATAATTAGATATTTTTATATTATTTTTTTTATTTATTAATGAAGATATAAAAGAAGATTTTCCTGAATTAGAATATCCCAAAACATAAATATCTGATTTTATTTCTAAATTTAATATTATTTTTATAAAAAAACCATTTTTTCCTAAATAATTACAATTATTAATATTTTTATTATATTTTCCCCCTAATCCACCTTTTAATATAAGTATTTTTTCATTATCTTTTATAAATTTATGTATTATTTCATTAGTATTAAAATTTATTATAATAGTTTTTATTGGGACATATATTATCAGGTCTTTTCCATTTTTACCATTTTTTTTATTACTACTTCCATTTTTACCATTTTCTGATTTAATAATGCTATTATTTTTAATGTTATTTAAATTATTTAAATTTTTATTTGATTCTATATATATATCACCTCCATTACCTCCATTACCTCCTTTATATATATTATTATTCTTATAATTTTTATATTTTTTATAATATCCATTACCTCCATTTCCAGATTTTAATATAATAATTTTATTCATTATTTTAATATTTATTTTAAAGGAATAATATCTATAATTTTTTTATTTTTAAACTTTTTATATCTAAAAAATACTTTTCCTATTATTTTTGAAAATATTGTATAATCTTTTCCCATTTTAGAATTATAACCTGGATGAAATTTACTACCTCTTTGTCTTAATATTATATTTCCTGGATATACTAATTCACTTCCAAAATGTTTAAATCCTAATCTTTTTCCTATAGAATCTCTACCATTTTTAGTTGAACCGGTAGCTTTTTTCTGTGCCATAATTTTTAATTATTTTTAATAATTTTTAATATAGAAATATTTGTGAAATTTTGTCTGTGTCCTTTTATTATTTTATAATTATTTCTTCTTTTAAATTTTAAAATTTTTATTTTTTTATCTTTAAAATGATTAATAACTTTTGCAATAATTATAATTTCTTTTAAATATGGTTTTCCTACTAATATTAATTTATTATTTTCTTCAAAAAATAATATATTACGTATTTCTATTAAATCATTAATTTCTTTATTAATTTTATCTATTTTAATTATATCGTTTATTTTATTTACTATATATTGTTTATTTTTTATTTCCAATATTATTTTCATATTAATTTATTTTTTTTATATTTTAATAAATTTATTTATAAATGTTTTAAAATATGTAATAATTATAATATTATTATAATAAAAAAAAAATATATAATATATGGCTGTACAAAAAAATAGAAAAACTAAATCAAAAAAAAAAATGAAAAAATCTAATATAAATATTAGAAAACCTACTTTATTTTATAATAAAGAAAATAACGATATTAATATTTTTCATTTTAATTTTGTAAAAAAATGATATTTGAAAATACAATTTGGATAAAAAATATTTATTATAAAATAATTAAAATATATAAAAATAAAAATTTTCCTATATTACTTTATAATAATTATAATTATAATATTAATTTAAATAATAATTTTATAATAGAAATATCTAAATGGTTATTTTGTATTAAAAATAATTATTTATATTTTAATTGTAAAAAATGTAAAAATTGTATTAATTATAAAAATATAAATAATATATTTATAATAGATAAAAATATAAAGTTTAATATATTAAATATAATAAAAAATAGTTATAAAAATAAAGTACTAATATATATATATAATATAAAATTAGATAATAAATTTATAAAACATATATTTAGTAATTTAAATTATATTAAAAATAAAAATTTATTTTTTATATTTCATACAAAAAATTTATATAATTACATGATAAATAATACAAATAATAATTTATTTTATAAAATAGAAATAAATTATCCTTATATAAATAAATTTAAAAAAAATATACTTATTAATATTAACAAAAATATATTTAATAAAGAGTTATCAAATATAAGAATATTACATTTTTTATATAAGATATTAGATATAAAAGAAATTATTTTTTTTATTAATAATTTAAATATTATATTAATAAATTTTATAAAGATTTTTATAAATAAAGATATATTTAGTTTTATATATTATATAAAACGTAATAATTTATATGTATTATCTATAATTAAATATTTATTAATAATATTTATAGAAATTATAAATAATAGATGTTATAATTTTTTAATAAATAATAAAAATAAAAAAATTTATAAATATATTGAAATTATATCAAAATATTTAAATAATAAAATTTTATTTAATATAATAGATAAATTATTTTTATATATATATTATATAAATAATGATATAAATAATTTATTAAATAAAGATATTTTAATATCTTATATATTTTTATATATATTAAAAAAAACAAAATAATATGATATTAATAGATTCACATTTTCATTTAGATGAAATTATATATTTAAAATGCTATAAAAATATAGAAGAATTTATAAAAAACATAAGAAATAATAATATAAAATATTTATTAAATATAAATTTAAATTTTAATTTTTTTAAAAAAAATATAGCTAAAATTAGAAATTATAATGAGATATTAAATTCTTATGGAATACATCCATTAAGTATAAAAAATAAAAAAATTAATTATGAAAAATTAAAAAAAATTTGTGAATTAAAATATATCTCAGCCATTGGTGAAACAGGATTAGATTTTTTAAAAGAAAAAAATGAGATTTTTATAAAAAATCAAATAGATTCTTTTATAAAGCATGTAAATATAAGTTTAGAATTAAATAAACCTATATTAATACATACTAGAAATTCTTCTACATATATAGTAAACATATTTAAAAGAAATAAAGATTTAAAAGGTATAATACATTGTTTTAATTATGATATAGATACTTTAAGAAAAATATTAAATTATAATTTTTATATATCAATATCAGGAATATTAACATTTAAAAAATCAGATTATTTAAGAAAATTAATAAAATATATACCTTTAAGTAGATTATTAGTAGAAACAGATTCTCCTTATTTAACACCTGAACCTTATAGAGGAAATTATAATAAACCTATATATATAATAGAAACTATTAAAATGATAAGTAACTTATTAAATGTTGATATTAATTTTTTATCATATAAAATTTATAAAAATTTTATAAATATTTTTAATTTAAAAAATTAATTTATTAATTTTATAATTTTACCTCCTCCTAAACATATAGAATTTATATAAATTACAGCATATTGTCCTGGAACAACTACTCCTGACTTTTCATAAAAAATAATTTTTATATGATTATTATCAATAATTTCTATTTTAGATTTTATATCATTTTTAGAATTATCATATCTTATTTTAACATTTGCTATAAATTTATTAATGCAAGGTTTATTATTTATCCAATTCATATTTTTAATTATCAAACCTTTTGATAATAAATTAGAATTATTTATGTCTTGAGAAACAATTATTAGATTATCTTTTATTCTTTTTTCTATTATATACCAAGGTTTATTATTATATCCTTTTATTCCTCCTATTCCTAATCCTTTTCTTTGACCTATTGTATATAAATTAACACCATCATGATTGCCTATTATTTTATTATTTTCATTTAATATATATCCTTTTTTAGTTTCTATAAAATTTTTTATAAAATTTTTAAATTTTTTTTTACCTATAAAACATATCCCTGTAGATCCTTTTCTATTATAATTTTCAAAATTTATTTCTTTAGCTATTTTTCTTACATCTTCTTTATTAAAATTTCCTAATGGAAAAATAAAATTATTTATATTTTTAGATTTTATCGAAGATAAAAAATAACTTTGATCTTTTTTTTTATCTATACCTTTTAAGATTATATTTCTTTTATTTACAACTATTTTTCTTACATAATGACCTGTTGCTATATAATCATAATTTATATTATTATCTATTATTTTTTTTAATATATTAAATTTAATTTTTTTATTACATAATATATCTGGATTAGGTGTAATACCTAATTTTATATCATCTAAAAATTTTATAAAAACATTATTCCAATAATATTTAGATAAATTTATATATTTTAATTTAATATTTAATTTATTAGTTATTTTTTTTGCCATTAAGTAATCATCTATTGAATTACAATTGTACTTATTATCATCTTTATTCCAATTCTTTATAAATAATCCTTCTATATAATATCCCATTTTTTTTAGTATATAAGCAGTTACTGAAGAATCTACTCCACCAGACATTAAAACTACTATTTTTTTATTTTTCATATTTTATTTTTTTTTTTTTTATTATAAAATAGAATATAATTAAAGTCGATATAATTTAAATTGGTAAAATAATATATTCGTAATATATTTTTATAGGTTCAAATCCTATTATCGACTTATTAAAATTAAAGTGAGATGTCTGAGAGGATTAAAGAGCGTGTTTGGAAAATACGTGTATATTTTTTTATACCGAGGGTTCGAATCCCTCTCTCACTGATTATAAAAAAAAATAATTTTTAAATTATAAAAATATGGATTTACTAAAAAAATTAATGTTTATAAGTTCTGTTACAGTAATAGTTAAAATATTTGGATTTGTAAAAGATATAATATTAGCTAATTGTTTTGGAGCTAACAATTTAACTGATTGTTTTTTTAATTCTTTTAAAATAATAAATTTATTTAGAAAAGTATTAGCAGAAGGAATATTTTATCAATTATTAGTTCCAACATTAATAGAACATAAAAAAAATAATTCTATAAATAATACTAATATATTTATAAAAAAAATAGTAGGTTTCCTTATATTATTAACTTTATTTATTATAATAACATGTTTTATTTTATCAAAACATATAGTATCATTTATGAATCCTGGTTACAGAAGTATTTATAAAATTAATAAAACAATAGAATTATTTATAATTTTATTACCTTATATATTTATATCATCTTTTGTATCATTAACAACATCAATTTTTAATGTTTATAATTCTTTTATAATTTCTTCATTAACACCAATTATAATAAATATATTATCTATATTATTTGTGTTAACTGAATTTTTTAATAAAAGTATAATTATATTACCATTGTCATTATTAATAGGAGGTATAATACAATTAATAATTCATATTATATATATAAAAAAAAAAATTAATATTAATTTATATCCAATTATAGATTTAAAAGATAATAATATAGTTAAATTTTATAAGTCAACTAAATCAGTAATATTTCATTCTTTTATTAATCAATCATCTATAATATTAAATACAATTTTATCTTCTTTCTTAGGTTCTGGATCTGTATCTTGGATATATTATTCAGATAAAATAATGGAATTTAATTCAGGAATATTAGGAGTTTCTTTAAGTACTATGATATTACCTATATTATCAAAAAATTATAATAATATAAAAGAATATTCTAATGTATTAGATTGGGGTATAAAATTAGGAATAATATTTTCAGTTCCTTTATTAATATTAATACTTATATTATCTAAACATATAATTATGTCTTTATTTTATTATGGTAATTTTAGTTATTTTGATGTTGAAATGACAAAAAATTCATTAATTTCTTATTCAATAGGATTAATTTCTATAGTTTTATCTAAAATATTAATTTCTGCTTTTAATGCTAGAAAAGATAGTATTACTCCTTTAAAACTATCTATAGTAACTATAGCTATATCACAATTAATTAATTTATTATTAATTTCATTTAAACATATTGGTTTATCACTTTCTATAAGTATAAATTCTATATTATATTTTTTATTTTTAATAATTTACTTGGTTAAAAAAAAAATATATATAACTAATTATAATTGGTTAGATTTAGCTAAAAAGATACTTATATCATCATTTTGTATGATAGTTATATTATTATTTTTAATAAAATATATATATATATATTATTATGATAATTGTTTTATACGTATATTTAAATTATTATTTTTAATAATTTCAGGTTTATCCACATATCTTATTAGTTTATATTTAAATGATATTAAACCTAATGATTTTATATTTTATCAATAAATTTTATTCCTAATATTTTTGATGAAGTAATATATATTTTTATAATCATTTTAATAATTTTAATATTATTAAAAGATTCTTTTTCATTTTCTAATATATTATATTTTTCATACATTTTTGAAAATATAGAAGATATTTTATATAAATATTCACATATAATATTAGGACTAGATTTAATATAAGATTTAATTATTAAATTTTCAAATTTTATTAAGTATAATGATAATTTAAATTCATATAAATTATTAATATTTATTTCTTTATTAATATTAAAATTATATTTATTTTTATTATTATTATATTTATTTAATATTGAAATCATTCTACAATATGAGTATTGTACATATAAAAAATTATTTTTATTTTTATAAAAAAAATTATTTACTTTAAATATATAATTATTATATTTATTTTTAGATAATTCATTATATTTTATATAATTAATAGATATAATTTTTGATATTATGTTTATATTTTTATAATCATTTTTAATGTTTTTTTTTTTATTTTTATTTATAAAATATTTTTTAATTTTATTATTTACTATAAAAAATAAGTTTTTTATTTTTAAAGACTTTCCTTCCTTAGTTTTAAGTGGTTTATTATTTTCATTTAAAATAGTACCAAAATTATAATGTATTATTTTCCCGTAATTTAAATATTTAGCTTTTTTTGATATTATATAAGAATTTTTAATATGATTTTTTTGTCTATTATCTATATAGTATATAATTTTATTAGCTTTTATATTATTAAATATATATTTAATATATGCTATTTCTATTAGTATATATGAATAAGTTTTATTTTTTCTTTGTAATATAATATATTTTTTATTATTATTTTTTTTATTTTTTATTATTACTGTTTTACAATTTTTTATATTTTTTGCAATTTTTTTATTATATAAATCTTTTATTATATATGGAATATATTTTGAAAATTTACTTTCTCCATTTATATCTTTATTATTTAAACATATATTAAATAATTTATATATCTTATTATTATTATTAATTGATATTTTAGTTATAATTTTCCATATATTATTTAAAATATAATTTTTATTACTTTGTAATATAAATAATACATATTCTGATCTTATTTTAAAGTTATTATTTATTTTATATTCTATTACGGATTTTAAATAAAAATTTTCTATTTTTGATATATTTATTCCTTCATTTAATTTTATATTTTTATTTAATATAAATGTTATTATAATACTTATATTTAATCCCCAATCACCTACATGATTTGATTTTATTACATTAAAATTAAAAAATTTTAATATTCTAAACATAAAATCACCCAATATAGTTGATCTTAAATGTCCTATATGCATCTCTTTAGCTAAATTTGGAGAAGAATAATCTAATAATATTTTATAATTTTTATTTTTTTTAAATATTTTTTTATATATATTTATATTAAAAAAATTTGTATTATAAATTTTATTTATTAAAAAATTTATCCATTCATATTTTATGTAAAAATTTATAAAAAAGTTTTTATATATAACTTTTTTAAAACAAAAATATTTATTTAATATTGTTATAATATTATTTATAATATAAGTTTTATTATTTTTTAATAAAATATTATATATTCCATATACCGTATAATCTCCAAATTTATTATTATTTAACATTTTACATTTTATATCTTTATAATAATATTTTATATTATGTATATTTAATATATATATTATTTTTTTTATTATAATTTTTTCTATGTTCATAATTTTTTTTTAAAAATATTATATATATAATAATAATATATAATTTTATTTAAAAATATATTTTAAATGAATAAAATTCAAATAGCATTAGATATAGAAACTACTGGAATAAATAAAAATGGTCCTCATTATTTAAATCATAAAATAATAGAAATTGCAGCAATTAAAATAATAAATAGAAAAATTACTAAGGATATATTTCATGTATTTATAAATCCTAATAGAAATATAGATATAGAAGCTTATAATATTCATAAAATAAGTAATAATTTTTTAAAAAAAAAACCTATATTTTATAATATAGCTAATAATTTGATAAATTTTATAAAAGGACATGATTTAATAATACATAATTCTAAATTTGATATAGGTTTTATAAATTATGAATTAAAATTAATTAATTATAATATTAAAATAGAAAATATATGTAATATAATAGATACACTAAGTATATCTAGAAAAATATTTCCATGTAAAAAAAATAATTTAGATGATTTATCTATAAGATTAAATATAAATAAAAAAAAAAGAAATAAACATAGTGCATTGAATGATGTAATTATTTTAGTTAATATATATTTAAAGTTAACTAGTAAACAATTAAGAATAGACTTTAATAAAAATTTATTCTATAATAATAATATTAAATACAATAATTTATTAAATAGTAGTTTTTATAATAATAAAAAACTTAAAATTATATTTGCTAATAATAAAGAAATTAATAATAATAACATATTTTTAAATCTTATAATAAAGAAATATAAATAATTTGGTATGATAGTTCAGCTAGGTTAGAACATCGGTTTGTCACGCCGAGGGTCACGGGTTCGAATCCCGTTCATACCGAAAAAAATTTTATAAAATATGAATTCATATAATTTAAATAATAATATAAATACATTTTATGATATTTATATAAAATTATTAAAAAATAGAATAATCTTTTTATATGGAATTATAAATGATAGATTATCTAGTAATATAATATCTCAATTATTATTTTTAGAATCAGAGAATAATAAAAAAGATATAAGTATATATATAAATTCACCGGGAGGAATAATAACTTCAGGATTATCTATATATGACACAATGATGATTGTTAAACCAGATATAAAAACTATATGTTTAGGACAAGCTTGTTCAATGGCTTCATTAATATTATCTGCTGGAAAAAAAGGAAAAAGATTTTGTTTACCTAATTCTAAAATAATGATACATCAACCATTAGGTGGATATTATGGTCAAGCATCAGATATAGAAATACATACAAAAGAAATATTAAAAATAAAAATAAAAATGAATGAATTATTATCTAAACATACTGGAAAAAGTATAGATGAAATAGAAAAAGATAGTGATAGAGATTATTTTTTTGATTCTGAAGAAGCTATAAAATATGGTCTAATTGATAGTATAATAGAATATAAAGATAAATAATTTTAAAAAATTATGAATATAGATGATTATGAATTTTTCATATGTTCATTTTGTAATGATAATAAAGATAATATAAATAAAATTATAATAGATAAAGATATTTATTATATATGTAGAAAATGTCTTTTATATAGAGAAAATGATAATAAAAAAGATGAAGAAAATAATTCTGAAATTAATCCTACATATATATATAATGAATTAAATAAAGATATTATTGGTCATGATAATGTTAAAAAAATATTATCAATTTCTATATTTAATCATTATATAAAAAACAAATATAAAATTAATAATATAAATAAAAGTAATATTTTGTTAATTGGGCCAACTGGATGTGGAAAAACATTAATAGCAAAATCTATTTCTAAATTATTAAATATTCCATTTTCTATTTCTGATGCAACTTCTTTAACAGAAGCAGGATATGTAGGTGAAGATGTTGAAAG
Source organism: Candidatus Nardonella dryophthoridicola (assembly GCF_017656055.1). Classification (GTDB taxonomy): domain Bacteria; phylum Pseudomonadota; class Gammaproteobacteria; order Enterobacterales; family Enterobacteriaceae; genus Nardonella; species Nardonella dryophthoridicola. The sequence goes on from NZ_CP069383.1 coordinate 83,047, forward strand.
TTTAATATATAATTTATTAAGAATATGTAATTTTGATATTAAAAAAACTGAGGAAGGTATTATTTTTATAGATGAGATAGATAAAATATCAAGAAAAAGTTATAATCCATCTATTACAAGAGATGTATCTGGTGAAGGTGTTCAACAGGCATTATTAAAAATAATAGAAGGAACTATTGCTAATATACCTATAAGAGGAGGGAGAAAACATCCTTATCAAGAATTTATAAATATTGATACTAGTAATATACTATTTATATGTAGTGGATCATTTAATGGTCTTGATAAAATAACAAATAAAAATAAATACAATATAGGTTTTAATTTAGATAATAAAAATGATAATTTTTTAAATACAAATTATTTATATAATGATTTAATAAAATATGGATTTATACCAGAATTTGTTGGTAGGTTTTCTATTTTATTAAAATTAAATAATTTAAATTTAAAAGAAATGATTAAAATTTTAGTAAAACCTAGAAATTCAATAATTAATCAGTATAAAGAAATTTTTAAATTATATAATATTGAAATAGATTTTGAAAGAGATTCTTTAATAAAAATAGCTAAAAAATCTGTAAAATTAAAAATAGGAGCTAGAGGATTAAAATATATTTTAGATGATTTGTTAATTGATTTAATGTTTTATGTAAATTATGAAAAAAATAAAAAAAATAAGAGAATAAAAAAAATTGTAATTAATAAAGAATCTTTAAATAAAAAAAACAAACCTATATTTATATATGAATAAAATGTATGATATTTTATATTTTATTTATTTTTATAAATAATATTTTTTTAGATAATAATATATTATGGCACCCTATATATATTAGAAATAATAAGTATTTTTATTTTTATAAAATAATAAATTTTATTACAAAAAAAAATTCTTTTCTATTAGAAATATTTTTATTTAATATAATATATTTTATAGATATTATTAATAATAATACAAAAATTTTTATAAAATATATTATAAATTTAATATATATTATTCTATTATTATATTTAAATAATATTATAAAAAATAAAAATAAAGTATTAAGACCATTTTTATTAAAATTTTCTTTTTTTAAAAAAAATATAATTAATATTTCAAGTGATTTTAAATTTAATAAAACATATTCTTTTCCATCTAATCATTCATTAATTTGTAATATGTATATTTTAAACATTTTAAATAATATGAAATATTTAAAATATAGTACCAGTTTATATAATACATTTATATTAATATTTTTAATTAATATGTATAGTAGATTTTTAATGGGTATGCATCATATTAATGATATAAAATTTTATATTAATTTTAGTATTGTATTATTTTATTTATTAAATATAATATTAAATAAATATTTATATATTCCTCTGTAGTTCAATGGTAGAACAATGGACTGTTAATCCGTATGTTACTGGTTCGAATCCAGTCGGGGGAGATATGGTGTCTGTAGCTCAGAAGGTAGAGCTTTGGATTGTGGTTCCAAAAGTCATGGGTTCGATTCCCATCAGTCACCCAATAGTTTTAATAAAATTTCGGTAAGTAGCGCAGCTTGGTAGAGCAACTGGTTTGGGACTAGTAGGTCAGAGGTTCAAATCCTCTCTTACCGAAGTAAGTATATTTATTTTTTATTATAAAAATTTATTATTTTTTTTATATTTAAATATATTTTTTTTTTATTTATAATTTCTATTATTTTAAATATATTAGGACCATTACAATTATTAATTAATATATATCTTAATAATTTACTAATATTTCTTAATTTTAAATTATTTTTTTCTAATTCATCTTTAATAAATTTTGTATTAAAATTATTTTTTTCTTTTATTACTAATTTAATAAGTTTTATTAAAAAATAGATTTTTTTTTTATTTATTAAATTATTTATTATATTAAAATCTAATTTAAAATTAAATATAAATTTTTTTATTATATTTAAAGATTCTTTTAATGTATTAAAATTATTATTGTAAAGATTTAATATTTTTTCTATTTTTTTTCTATATATGTCATTTTTAAATAAACATAGAAATTTTCTGTTATATTTTTCAGAATATTTTTTTAGTTCATAATATAAATTATTAGTATTTTTTATAATTATTTTATTTATATTTATTATTTTTTTCATATCAATAATTTTATAATTTTTTTTTATTTTATTTAAACTAAAATTTTTTATCATATAATTTATATTAAATATATTATTATCATTTGATTCAAAATCAGATTTATATATATAATTTAATAATGATTTATTTAAAATTCCATTATTAATAATACTAATTATATTATTATTATTATATCTTTTAGATATTTTTTTTTTATCTTCATTAAGCATTATAGGTATATGTGCATACATAGGAATATTTTCATTTATTGATTTTATTATACTAATTTGTTTTGGAGTATTATTTATATGATCATTTCCTCTTATTATATGAGTTATTTTCATATCACAATCATCTATTACTGAACAAAAATTATATGTTGGTATATTATTAGATCTTTGTATTATAAAATCATCTATTTCATTACTATCTATTTCTATATCACCATATATTAAATCTTTAAATATTATTTTCTCACCATTCATATTATTTTTAAATCTAACTACAAAATTTTTATTTTTTTTTTTTAAATATTTAATATCTATATATTTATATCTACAATTTTTGTTATATTTATTTTTTTTATTTAATAATATATTTTTTTTTTTTATATCATTTAAATAATTTATATTACATATACATATATAAGCTTTATTGTTATCAATTAAATATTTTATTATTTCATTATATCTATCTATTCTATCTATTTGATATACTGGTTTATTATTCCAAATTATATTAAATATCTTTAATACATTAAAAATATTATTATTATATTTTATGTTTGATCTTTTAATATCAGTATTTTCTATTCTTAAAAAAAAATTACCATTATATTTTTTAGCAAATAACCAGGAATAAAAAGCTATTCTTAAACTTCCTAAATGTAAATTTCCGGTAGGACTAGGAGCAAATCTAGTTGATATTTTATTCATTTTAAAATTATTTTTTTATTTTATATTGACTAATAATTATAAAAAAAATATAATTATTTTAGGTGATTAGCTCAGATTTGGTAGAGTGTCTCTTTTACAAGGAGAAGGTCAACGGTTCAAATCCGTTATCACCTATTGGGTTGTTAGCTCAGATTGGTAGAGCAGTTGACTTTTAATCAATTGGTCACAGGTTCGATTCCTGTACAACCCATATTAGTATTAATATAATTTATTTTTATTCCTAAGTTTATTATATTTTTAATTTCTTCTAAATTTTCTTCTTTATTAAAAAATATTTTTATATTATTAATTATATTATTTTTAATTTTTTTATTTTTAAATAAATTATTATTATCTTTTATATAAAATAAATCATATATATTATTAATATTTTCAGATATATAATTAGATGTTATTATTCCAACATTTTTTATATTTAATGAATATATGAAATTTTTTATATTAATATTTTTGGAATTTTTAATACTTTTTATAATCTTTATAGATTCATTTATATTAAAATTTTCTTTTAATAAATCTTCTATTTTTATTTTAAATATATCATAATTTTTATTAATAATTTTTTTATCTATTATTTTATTTATTAATTTTTCTCCTATATTTCTTATATTAAATGCTTTTTCAGAAATAAAATTTTTTAAATTAGATATAAATTTTGATTTACATAAATAATATTTATTATTACATATATATTCATTATTATTTATGTATAATTTTTTTTTACAAGAATAACAAATATTATTAATTTTAAATTTTATTATATTTTTATTATTTATTACATTTGTTATTTTTGGTATCATTTCTCCTATTATATTTAAATATATTATACTATTTATATTTATTTTATTTTTTAATATATAATTTATATTATATAAATTTATTTTATTTATAATAATTCCATTTATTAATATATTATCAATATTGGCAACAGGTATAATATTACCATATTTATTAATATTTAAATTTATATTCGTTATTTTAGATACTATATTATTTATATTAAATTTATATGCCAAAATATATTTCGGATAATAATAATTGCTTCCTAACATATTTTGTATATTTATAGAATTTATTTTTATAACTATACCATCTATAGGATATTTTATATTATTTCTATTATTTATAATATTATGTATATATTTTTTTAAATACTTATATTTATTTATTATTTTATAATTATTTATATTAAATTTATTTGATCTCATAAAATTTATAACATTACTATATTTATTAATATTTAATTCATTATAATAACCTATTCCATGACATATAAATTTTAAATATTTTTTTAAAAGATCATTTTTTTTTTTTCTTATCAAAGATGAAGCTGCATTTCTTTCATTTGAAAATTTTTTATTACTTATAGTATTTATTTCTATTAAATCATTTTTATATATAAAAATTTCTCCTCTTATTTCTATTAAAGAATTTTTATAATATTTTATATATTTTGGTATACTATCTATTTTATTAATATTATTTATTATATTTTCTCCTATGAATCCATTACCTCTAGTTAAAGCTTCTATTAATTTTCCATTTTTATATATAAGATTTACAGCTATTCCATCTATTTTTAATTCACAACATAATTCTATTTTATTTGTTTTTATATTTTTTTTTATTTTATTAAAAAATTTAAAAATATAATTAATATTATAAGTACTTTTTATTGATAACATTGGTATTATATGATATTTTTTTTTATTATTATTTATACATTTATTTATATTTAATAATGGAGTATATTTTTTAAATAAATGTGGATATTTTTTTTCTATATAATATAATTTATTAATTAATATATCATATTTTTTATTTGGTATTATAGATATATTTTTTATATAATAATAATAATTTAATTCTTTTATTTTTTTAATTAATTTACTTATATAATTATTAGATATATTATTCATAATATTTTATTTTTTTTTAAAATATTTATTTTTTTTATTTATATATATAAAAGTAAAAATAAATATTTAATTAAATAAATAGTTAATGTTTATTTTTTTTTTAAAATATTATAATATATTACATATTTTTAATTAATATAAAAATAATAAATTAAAAATTAAAAAAAATAAATAATTGAATTTATTAATAAAATATATTTTTTTTTATTATTATTTTTTAATGTTTTAAATAAAATTAATAATAATACTTTTATTTATAAATAAAATCTTATATAATTTTATTATATAAGATTCAAAAAAAATTTTTTAATAAAAAAAATGAATTGTAGTAGAAAAAGATTAGCAAATGCAATAAGAATATTAAGTATGGATTCAGTTGAATATGCTAAATCAGGACATCCAGGATCAGCAATGGGTATGGCAGATGTTGCTGAAGTTTTATGGAGAGATTATATAAATCATAATCCTAATAATCCAAATTGGTTTAATAGAGATAGATTTATACTATCAAATGGACATAGTTCAATTTTATTATATAGTATACTACATTTAACAGGATATAATTTATCTATAGAAGATTTAAAAAATTTTAGAAAAATAAATTCTAAAACACCAGGACACCCAGAGTATGGAAATACTTCTGGGATAGAAATTTCAACAGGACCTTTAGGACAAGGTCTAGCAAATGCTGTAGGTTTTGCTATATCTGAAAAAGTATTATCAAGTCAATTTAATAAACCAGGTTATAATATAATAGATAATTATACATATGTATTTGTAGGTGATGGTTGTTTAATGGAAGGAATATCTCATGAAGCTTGTTCTATAGCTGGAAATTTAAATTTAGGTAAACTAATAGTTTTTTATGATAAAAATGGTATATCAATAGATGGTTATACTAAAAATTGGTTTAATGATAATACAGAATTAAGATTTATATCATATGGATGGAATGTAATAAATATTGATGGTCATAATAGTTTAGATATAAAAAATGCTATAAATGAAGCAAGAAATGTATTAAATAAACCTAGTTTAATAATATGTAATACAATAATTGGATATGGATCTCCTAATAAATCTAATAAAAATATTATACATGGTAATCCATTAGGTAAAGAAGAAATAAAATTAACAAGAGATAATTTAAATTGGAAAATATATGATGAATTTTTTATTCCAAGTGATATATATAAAGAATGGAATTCTTTAGAAAAAGGTAATATTAAAGAATCAAATTGGAATAAATTATTTTTAGAATATTCAAATAAGTTTCCAGAATTATCAAAAGAATTAATAAGAAGAATAAATAAATCTCTTCCTTATGATTGGGAATATAAAAATAATATTTTTTTAAATGAATTCTTAAAAAATGATTTATATAATAATATTTCTACTAGAGAAGCTTCTAAAAATATATTAGAAAAATATGGAAAATTATTACCAGAATTATTAGGAGGATCTGCAGATTTATCTTCTAGTAATTTAACTAATTGGTCAAATCTATCATATATAAAGTATAATACTTCTGGTAATTATATATATTTTGGTGTTAGAGAATTTGCTATGACAGCAATATCAAATGGTATATCTATATATAAAGGTTTTATACCTTATACTAGTACATTTTTGGTATTTTCAGATTATGCTAAAAATGCTATAAGAATGTCATCTATAATGTCAATTCAAAATATATTTATATATACACATGATTCTATATTATTAGGAGAAGATGGTCCTACTCATCAACCAATAGAACATATTAATTCATTAAGAGATGTACCTAATTTAATATTATGGAGACCTTGTAATCAAATAGAAACATTTTTTGCTTGGAAAAATGCTATAGAAAATAGAAATAAACCTACTGTTATAATTTTATCTAGACAAAAAATAAAAAATTATATAGATTTAGATATAAATATTAATAATATATCTAAAGGTGGATATATATTAAAAGAAAATAATAGTAAAAATAATGATTTAAATATATCTATAATATTTTCAGGTTCAGAAATAGAAATATCTATGGAAATTTATAATTATTTAATAAGTAAAAATATAAATTGTAAAATTATATCAATGCCATCTATATCAATATTTATGAATCAAAGTAAAGAATATAGAAAAAATATAATAGATAATAATTCAAAAAAAATAATTATAGAATTATGTACTACAAATTATTGGTATAAATATGTAAATTATAATGATAGTATTATTATAGGTTTAGAAGATTTTGGAAAATCAGGATCGGATTTAGACTTAATAAATATATTTAAGTTTGATTTAAATTCTATAATTAATAAAATTAATTTATTTTTAAAAATATAATATGATATATTTTGTAATTTTTATATTAAGTAACATATACTATTTTTTTTATATAATTATAAATGATAAAATATTAGCTTTTGTTAATGATAAAATTATACTAAAAAGTGATTTATTAAATTATGTTAGATATAATAGACTTTATAATGATTTATATAAAAATTATAATTATGATTTATCTAATTTAAATAATCTAGTAAAGGATATAATTATTTATAATATTTCTAGAAAAAAAATAAAAATAGATAATAAAATAATTAATAAAATTATAAGTATAAAAGCAAAAAAAAATTTTTTATCTAAAAAGGATTATATAGAATATATTCTTGATAATAATATAAATAAAAAATTTTATAAATTATATATAAAAAGAAAAATATATAATCATATTTTTATAAATAAATATATAAAAAATAAAATATTTATTAATGATAAAGAAATAGATTATTATAAAAATTATTTTAATATAAGTGATAATTTTATTAAAAATTTATATTGTAAAATGAATTTATATATATTAAAAATAAATAGTATTAAAATTAACAATAAAATTATTGATAAAATATCAAAAATTTTTTTTTATAATAAAAATAATTTAGTTAAGTTACAAAATAATATATTATTAAAAAAAAGTAATAATATAAATTTTATAAAATATAATGAAATAAATTTTAAAAATATTCCTATATTTATAAGAAAGAAAATAAACTTATTAAAAAGTGAAAAAATAGAATTTAAAAAAAAAATTATTATTAATAATAATATTTTTTTAATAAGAATATGTAAAGTTAAAAAACCTAATATTGATTCTATAGTTTATGTTAAAAGATTTAATTGTTTTTATATAAATAATAAAAATACTATTAATAATAAAAAAGAAATTTTTAATTTATTTAATTATTTAAGTATAAATAATAAAAAAAATAATTTAAATTTTATAAAAAAAAAATTTAAAAATGTTAATTTTATTAAAAAATACTATTTTGTAAAAAAAAATATTAATTATCAATTATTAAAAGAAATAAGAAAAATAAATTGTAAAAATATATTATCAAATCCTATATTAATAAATAATAGATGGATTTTATTAAAATTATATAATATAGAAAGTATGAAATTAATAGATTTTTATAAAGAAAAAATAATATCAAATATTTTATATAATAGAAAAATAAATTTTTATATAAATTTTATAATAAAAAAGAATAAAAATATGTTTAAAATATATAAAAATGTTAATTAAAAAAAAAAAACCAATTTTTGATCAATATATTTTAAAAAATAATAATATTATAAAAGAAATTATAAAATTAGTAAACATATCTTTTAATGATAATATTTTGGAAATAGGACCCGGTACAGGGTCCTTAACAAATGAAATATTAAAGTATAATAATAAAATATCTATTGTAGAAATAGATAAAAATATATTACCTATTAAATTTTTTAATAATAAAAATATTAATTTATTTATAGAAAATGCAATATATTTTAATATAAGTAAAATATATAATATAAAAAAAAAAAAAGTTAGAATAATTGGAAATTTACCATATAAAGTTTCTATACCAATAATAATAAATTTAATAAAATATAGATTTTATATAGAAGATATAAATATTATGATACAACAAGAATTATCTGATAAATTATTATTATTAAAAAATAAATATTGTAGAATTAGTTTTTTATTAAGTTTATTTTTTAATATAAAATTATTAATAAAAAACATAAATCCAAATAATTTTTATCCTATTCCTAAGGTTAAATCTTCTTTTATAAATATAAAACCTTATTTTAATTCAATTAATAATAATATAGATATTAATAAAATAAAAAATATTTCTATAATATTATTTAATAATAAAAGAAAAAAAATAAAAAACTCTTTAAAAAAATATATTTTTTTAGAAAAGTTAGATAAAAAAATTTTAAATAATAGATTAGAAAAATTATCTTTATATGAAATATATAATTTATCAAATTATATTAAATTATAATAAATATCTACTTTCTTCAAATTGTAAATACATATTTTTAATACATTTTAAACATAATTTATTATTTATATTAAATATATAATAATAACTTTTATCATAGAAATTCCAACATCTTATACATTTTATGTAATTATTTTTTAATATATATATATATATATCATTATTATTATATTTATATATATAATTACAGATATTTCCTATATTATCTAATATAAGTATTTTTGATGTTATAAAAAAAGTATTTAATTCATCAATAAACATATTCATTATAAAGCTATAATATTTATTTTTTTTTATATATAATAGAATAATTATTTCTAATGAATTTTTTATTTTTTTTTTTTCTTTACATTCTTCTATAATTTTGTTTATTATATTTTTAATATAAAACATATAATTCCAAAAATTATTTTTTAATAGGATTTTATTAATATTATTGAATTTTTTTTCTATGTTTATATTATTCCATTTTAATATAAATATATTTTTATATTTTTTTTTATTAATATATTTATATGATTCATATGATGTAAATGTAAGTATAGGGAATATCCATTTTAAAAATAGATCTAATAAATTATATAATACTGTTTGAGCACTTAATCTATATATAGATTTTTTTTTAAATGTATATAATCTATCTTTTATTAAATCTATATATATACTTAAATCTTTATATATAAAATTTTTTATTATATCTATTACTATATAAAATTTATAAAAATTGTAATTATATATTATATTTTTATTTATATTATTTATTTTATTAATAAACCATAAATCTATTATTAATAAATTATTTTCATTTTTAATTATTTTATTTTTTTTTACGTCTTCTATATTAGATATTATAAATTTTATTACATTTCTTATTTTTTTATATAATTCTACTATATTATTTATAGAATTTTCATTAAAAAAAATATCTTTTTTATAATTATTACTAGATATATATAATCTTATTATATCACTAGGATAATTATTAATATTTAAATTGTTATAATTATTTAATGATTTAGATATTTTTATTCCATTATTATTTAATATAAATTTATGTATTAATACATTTTTATATGGTATTTTATTATGTAATGCAAAAAATATTATTAATGAAGATATAAACCATCCTCTAAATTGATCTATACCTTCTACACAAAGATCATATTCATTTATTTTTTTATTATATTTTTTTATATAATTTATAAAACTAATACCTGAATCAAACCATACATCTAAAACATCTTTATTTTTTTTATATATTTTATCATCTATATTAAAATCTTTTATTTTTATTTTATTCCATATTTCAGAACCATTATTTCTAATTAATTTACATATTTTTTTAAGAAATATATAAGTTTTTGGATGAGGGATATTATTTTCATTTATAAAAACAGCTATAGGAACTCCCCATATTCTTTGTCTTGATATACACCAATAATCTCTATTGATTAACATTTTTATTATATTATTTTTACCCCAATTAGGAATAAAATTAACATTTTTTATATTATCTATACATTTTTTTTTTAAGTTTTTATGATTTAAATCTATAAACCATTGAAAAATTGATCTAAATATTATTTTTTGATTATGTCTATTACAAAATGGATAATTATGATATATATTTAAATTAAAAAAATATATATTTATTTTTTTTAAAAATTCTATAATTTTATTATTGGATTTAAAAATGTTATTTTTATATAATTCTTTTACACATATATTTTCATTATAAATTCCTAATTCGTCTATCGAATTTTTTATATTTAAATTATTTTTTATACCTAATTCATAATCTTCTATACCATGACCCGGAGCTATATGTACTATTCCTGTACCGAAATTTTCTACTATATTATTATCAAATATTATTTTTATTATTTTATTTGATATACTATTAAATACTTTTATATCTAATAAATATAATCCTAAAAATTCTTCTATAATATTATATTTATCCTTAAATATTTTATTTTTTAAATTATTTAAAGAACTTTTTGATATTATTAAATAATTATTATTTATTTTTATTATATTGTATAATATATTTGGATTTATAGATATTGCTTCATTATCAAATATAGTCCATAAAGTTGTAGTCCATATTAATACATTATAATTAAAACTTTTATTTTTAAATACATTTTTTTTATTATAGAAATTTATATCTTTATAAACATTAAAATAAAAATATAATGTATTAGAATTTATTTCTTTATATGATATTTCAAATTCTGATATTGTTGATTTACATTCTATACACCAGTAAACTGGTTTATACTTTAATTTTATATATCCAAGTTTATATAGTTCAGAAAAACATTTTAGTATATTATATTGATATTCAAAATTCATAGTATAATAATATTTATTCCAATTAGTTATTATACCTAATTTAATAAAACTTTTTTTTTGGTTATCTATTTGAATATTAACATATTTTCTGCATTTTTCTATTAATATATTTTTAAAATCATCACTTATATTATTTATATTTATTTTATTTTTAAATACTTTTAATTCTATTGGTAAACCATGACAATCCCATCCTGGTATATATTCACAATTAAAACCACTAAGTCTTTTTGATTTTAATATTATATCTTTTATTATTTTATTTAGAATATTTCCTATATGTATATTACCATTTGCATATGGTGGTCCATCATGTAATAAAAATTTTTTTTTATTATTTTTATTTTTTTTAGTTATAAAATAATATATATTAATGTTTTCCCATTCATTTAATATTTCTTTTTCTTTTTCTATTAAATTTCCTTTCATAGAAAATTTAGTTTTAGGTAAATTAAGTTTTAAATTTTTCATAATAAAATTAATTTAATTTTATTAAATATTTTTAATAAAAAATATTTTTTTTTATTTTAAAATAAATATAATTTTATTATAATATAAAAAAAAGTTTTTTTACAATTTTAAAATATATTTTAATGTTAAACAAAAATTCAATAATAAATAGAAAGAAAAATAAAATTAATAATATAAAAAAATCTATTATTAAAAATTCTATAAGAAAAATTAAATTCTTTATAAAAAATAATAAAAAAAATGAAGCTATTTTATATTATAAAACTTTTCAATCTATATTAGATAAAAAATATAAAAATGTTTTTAATAAAAATAAAGTTTCTAGAATAAAATCTAGAATATATAAAAATATAATAAAAATAGTTTAATTATGAAAATAGGAATTTTTTATGGTACTAATACTGGAAATACTGAAAAAATATCTAAAATTATAGCTAAAAAATTAAATATTAATAATATTTTTGATATTTCAAAAAATAAAATTAATTTAATTAATAATTATGATATAATTTTTATAGGATCTTCTACGTGGTTTTATGGTGAATTACAATATGATTGGGAGTGCAGAATAAATGAATTAAAAAAAATAAATTTTTATAATAAATATATATGTTTATTTGGATGTGGTGATCAAGTTAATTATTCTGATAATTTTTGTGATGGATTATATTATATTTATAAATCTATATATAAAAATGATATTAGATTATTAGGTTTATTTGATAAAATAAATTATAATTTTAATAAATCTAAAAGTTTTATTAAAAAAAAAAATAAATTTCTTGGTTTAGTAATAGATGAAGATAATCAAAAAAATGAAACTGAAGAAAGAATAAATAAATGGTTAATAGAAATTGATAAAAAAATTAAAATTTTTAAATAAAAATATATATTTAGTAGGTGGAGCAGTAAGAGATAAATTATTATATTTACCAATAAAAGAAAAAGATTGGGTTGTTGTAGGTTTTAATATAAAAGATATGTTAAAATTAGGATTTAAAAAGGTTGGTAAAAATTTTCCAGTTTTTATACATCCTAAAACAAAAGAGGAATATGCATTAGCAAGAAAAGATATAAAATATAAATATGGTTATTGTGGATTTAAATTTATTTTTTCCCCTAATGTAACTTTAAAAGAAGATCTATTTAGAAGAGATATAACAATAAATGCTATAGCTCAAGATAAAAATGGTAATATTATAGATCCATACAATGGTATTAATGATATAAAAAAAAAAGTTATAAGACATGTATCTAATAGTTTTGTAGAAGATCCATTAAGAGTTTTAAGAGTATCTAGAATATTTTCATATTTATTTTATTTAGGTTTTAAAATAGATTATAAAACTATAGAAATTATGAAAAAAATATCTTATTCTAATGAGTTATTATATTTATCAAGTGAAAGAATATGGAAAGAAACATATAAAGCATTAAAAACTAACAATCCAGAATTATATTTTTATATATTATATAAAACGAAATCTTTTTTTAAAGTATTTCAAGATTTTAAATATATTATTTTAAATAATTCAGATTTAAAAATATTCTTTAAAATTTTAAGAAATATTAAAAAAATACCTTATTGCCCATATATTAAATTTTCTATAATATTATATGAATTATATAAAAAAAAAAATAAATTAAAATTAAAAGTGCATAATATAATATATAATTTATTTAAAAAATTTGGTATTAAAAAAGAAATAAGAGATTTATTATATAATATTATAAATAATATAAATGATATTTTATTAATAAAATATAAAGATTATAATGATGTATTAACTTTATTTTATAAAATAAAAATTTTTAATAATATAAATAATTATATTATATTTAAAAAAATATGTTTTTTTGATTTTATATCAAATAATTTAATATCTAAAAAATACTTTATAAATTTAAATATTTATATAGATATATTATATAATATTTTTGTAAATAAAGGTTTTTTTTATAAAAAAAAAAATATTTTTATAATAAAAAAAATAATAAACAATAAAAGTAAATATAATTTTTTTATTACAAAAATTCTTTTAGATAAAAAAAAATAATTATATATTATTTATAGAGCATTTAGAATTTATTATAATACTTAAATTATTTAAATATTTATAATATATTTCTTTTTTATTTTTAAAAAATTTTATATATCCTAAATAAGCTATCATAATAGAATTGTCTGTACGTATTTTTTTTTTAGGATAATATATATTTATTTTTTTATTAATATTTTTTCTTAAACTTTTTATTATATTTTCATTTTTAGAAACTCCTCCAGATATTAATAATGTATTTATTTTATATTTATTTAATGCTTTAATAGATTTATTTATTAATATATTTATTATTGAATTTTCAAATTCTCTTGATATATCAAATCTATCTTGTATTGTTATATTTTTATTATTTTTAATTAAATAATATATATGCGTTTTTAAACCAGAAAAACTAAAATTTAAGTCTTTTGAATTTATTAAAGGTTTTGGAAATTTATATTTTCCTAATTTACCATATTTTGATATTTTAGATATAATTTTAGATCCAGGAAATTTTATATTTAAAATTTTTGCTACTTTATCGAAAGTTTGACCTAATGAATTATCTAATGTTTTACCTATTATTTTATATTTACCTATTTTATAAGATCTTATTAATTCAGTATGTCCACCAGAAATTATTAATCCTATTAACGGAAACTTTATATTTTTATTATTAATCATAGGAGATATCATATGAGCTTCTATATGATTTATAGGTATAGAAGGTATATTTAATGAATATGCTAATGATTTTCCAATGTATACACCTGTAATAAGAGATCCAAATAATCCAGGTCCATTTGTATAAGCTATTAAAGAAATTTTTTTAAAATTTATTTTATTTTTTTTAAAAATTTTATATATATTATTTATATGTTTATCAGAAGCTAAATTTGGAACTATACCATCATATTTATGATGAATCTTATTTTGATTGATATTAGTATTTAATATTATTCCTTTTTTATCATCATATATTGAAATACATGTATCATCACATGAAGTTTCTATTCCTAAAACTCTAATCATATTTTTTTAAATTTATATTTATAATATAATATTATAAATACTTTATAAAAAATAAAAAATATTAAATAATAAATTTATGATAACTATAAATATAAAAGAAAATGAAAATTTTGAGACATGTTTAAGAAAATTTAAAAAAACTTGCGATAAATTAGGTATAATATCAGAATGTAAAAGTAGAAAATTTCATGAAAAACCTTCTACAAAAAGAAAAAATAGTAAATCTTCAAAAAAAAAAAAAAAATAATATGAATGAAAATATTATTTATAATAAATCTAATATTATTAGTAATATAAATTATTATGATATTTTTAATTTTATTAATGAAAAATTAAATTTTAAGAAAATAGGAAATTATTATTTTGCTATATGTCCTTTTCATATTGATAAAAAACCATCTTTTATATTAAATAAAAATGGTATATATTATTGTTTTGGTTGTGGATCAAAAGGTAATATAATCAATTTTATTATGAATTATGAAAAATTAAGTTATATTGATTCAATAAAATATATAATAAATAATTTCAAAATTTATAATTTAAAATATAAATACTTTAACAGATATAGTTTATATTATAAAATAAATTATATTATATCAAATATATATCATAATAATTTAATGAATTATGTAAAAAATAATAATAAAATACATTATTTAGAAAATAGAAATTGGAGTATAAATACTATAAAACATTTTAATATAGGAATTTCTTATAAAAATCAAATATTAAATATATTTAAAAATAAGAAGTATTTTAAAGAAATATTATATATAGGATTAGTAAATAAAAATTTAAAATATAATGATTTATTTAATTTTAGAATTATATTTCCTATTAAAAATATTAATGGAAATATTATAGGATTTGGAGGAAGAAGTTTATTAAAAAATAAATTAAAATATATTAATAGTAAAAATAGTATTATATTTAGAAAAAATAATGTATTATTTGGATTATTTGAAGTAAACTTACATTTTAATAAAAATATACCAAAAATTTTATTAGTAGAAGGATATTCTGATGTTATATCTTTATTTAATAAAAAAATATTTTATTCTGTATCTTCTTTAGGTACTTCAATAACAGATTTTCAAATTAAATTATTATTTAAATATACTAATAAAATATTATTTTGCTTTGATAATGATAATGCTGGTAATAAAGCAGCTTTTAAAACATTAATTAATACTATTAAATATATAACTGATGATAAAGAAGTAAAATTTATATTTTTACCTAAAAATGAAGATCCTGATTCTTTTATAAATAAAGTTACAAAATATAAATTTGAAAATTTTATTTTAAAAAATTCCAAAAATTTTTATGATTTAATATTTAATTATTATTTTACTAAGATAAAAAAATTTGATATTTTTAATAAAATATATTTTATAAATAAAATAAATAAATTTATAAAATTAATTCCCGGAAATTTAATGAAGTTATTTGTTAGAAAAGAATTAATTAAAAAAATAAACAAAGTATTTTTTCTAAATAGAAAAAATATATATAAAAATAATAATAATAAATGTTATATAAATCAATTTAAATTATTAATAAGTTTATTTATACAAAATACATATTTAAATATAGATTTTAATAAATATAATGAATTATATAAATCAAAAAATTTTAAAATAAAATTTTTTATAAGTTTATACAAATTTTGTAAAATTAATAAAATAAACTCTTTTAAAAAAAATATTTTATTTTTTAAAAATAAAAAATATTATAATTTTATTTTAAAAATGTATAAATATAATAATTTAATAAAAAAAGATAATATATATTTAGTTTTTAATGATATATTAAAATGGTTAAATAATATTTTGTTTTATAAAAAAATTAAAAAATTATTGAAAATTTATAATAATATAAATATTTTAAAAAAAAATATATTAAAAATAAAAAAATAAATTTTATAATATTATGAACAATATAGATTCTATAAAAATGTATATGAAAGAAATGGGTAATGTTAAATTATTAACAAAGGAAGAGGAAATTATAATATCAAAAAAAATAGAAAAAGGTATAAATCAAATTAAATTTTCATTAATAAAGTATCCAGATTTAATATTATATATATTAAATCAATATAATTTAGTATTAAAAGGTAATTTAAAAATATCAGATATAGTTATTGGTTCTATAGAAATAAATAATAACAATAAAAAAAATAATAATGATTTAAATAATAATATAATTGAAGAAAATATTGATTTTAAAATTATAAATAAAATATTTTTAGAATTAAAAATACAGTATGAAATACTTCAGTATATAAACATTAATTTTAATAAAAATTCTAAATTATATAAAATAGAATGTAATAAATTATTTTATATATTAAAAAAAATAATATTTTCTAAAAAAATAATTAATAATATATTTATTTTTGTAAATAAAATAATTAAAAGTATAAATAGTATTGAAAAAAAAATTAAAAATAATAAAAAAAATAAAAAGAAAATAAAGTTATTTAATAAAATTAAAAAAATAGAATTTAAATATAATATAACTATAAATAATATAAAAAAAATTAATATAAAAATAACAGAAAGTAAAAAAATAGTTAAAAAATACAAAAGAGATATGATAGAAGCTAATTTAAGATTAGTTATATCAATTGCTAAAAAATATTTAAATAGAGGTCTTCAGTTTTTAGATTTAATACAAGAAGGTAATATAGGTTTAATGAAAGCTGTTGATAAATTTGAATACAAAAAAGGATATAAATTTTCTACATATGCTACATGGTGGATAAGACAATCAATTACTAGATCAATAGCTGATCAGGCAAGAACAATAAGAATACCAGTTCATATGATAGAAACTATTAATAAATTAAATAAAATTTCTAGAAAAATAATACAAAATTTTGGTAGAGAACCTACAATAAAAGAATTATCAAAAGAAATGTCTATTTCAGAAGATAAGATAATAAAAATTATAAAAATTTCAAAAGAACCTATATCTATAGAAACACCTATTGGTGATGAAAATAATACACATATAATAGATTTTATAGAAGATAAAACTTCTAATTTACCATTAGATCATGCTACATTTGATAGTTTAAAAAGTGTTATAAAAAATATATTATCAGAATTAAATCCTAGAGAAGAAAAAGTAATAAGAATGAGATTTGGTATAGATATGAATACTGATTATACATTAGAAGAAGTAGGAAAAAAATTTAATGTTACAAGAGAAAGAATAAGACAAATAGAAGCTAAAGCTTTAAAAAAATTAAAAAATATTAATAATTCAAATATATTAAAAAATTTTATAGAAAACTAATAGCTCTTGTTGGATTCGAACCAACGACCAAACGATTATGAGTCGTCTGCTCTGCCTCTGAGCTAAAGAGCTAAAAAACATTTTTTTTTAATAATTTATTATAAAGTCTTTTTCTATTTTTTCTAATAATAAAAATTTTATATCAATTTTATTACAAATTATTTTATTTATATTAATTTTTATTATATTATAGAATATTTTTTTTTTTTTAATATAAACTATTATATTTCTATTTAATTTACCTATTTCTTTTATTATATATAATAATATATTTATAATATTATTACAATCTTTTTTAATATCAAAAATTATATTTGGAAATTTATTATTTATTAATAAATTATTATTAATATTATTAATTTTTAATTTTAATAATATATCTATGTTTATTTTTTCCGTAATAAAAGGTACAATTGGATGTAAAATTTTTATTATTGTATCTAATAAATAAAATAATATATAATTATTAATAATTTTATTTTTTATTTTAATTTTATTTTTTATAAATTCTATATAGTATCTTGATATATCTATATATATAAAATTATATATATATTTTATTAATATATCCAATCTATAATTTTTAGTTAAATTATTATACATTGATAATATAGTGTTTAATTTATCTATTATCCAGTTATTATATAAATTAATATTATTAATATATATTTTTTTTTTACTTAAAACAATTTTTTTTAAATAAAAACTGTATTTTATAATATTAAAATCTATTTTACTAATAATAAAATATAATACATTCCATATTTTATTACAGAATTTATTATAAGTTAATATTAACTTTTCATTAAAGTTTATATATTTACAAGTACTATTTAACGAAAGTAAAGATATTCTTAATGAATCTATTCCTAAATACTCTTTATTTTTTATATTAGTATTTAAAATATCTAAATAATTTATTATATTATTTTTAGTTTTTGATATTTTATTACCATTTTTATCAGTTATCAATCCTGTTATGTATATATTTTTAAATGGTAAATTTAAATAACTATTTTTTCTAAATATATATGATGATATCATTATCATTCTTGATATCCAAAAAAATATTATATCAAATCCACTTATTACTAAATTATGTGGATAATATTTTATTAATTTATTTATATTATTAGGCCATCCTAATGAAACAAAACTCCATATAGATGATGAAAACCATGTATCTAAAACAGATTTTTCTTGTATTAATTTTGTATTTTTTGGTATATTAAATTTTTTTCTAATATCTTTTTCATTTATTCCGGAATATATAATATTTTTATTATACCATATAGGTATTTTATGTCCCCACCATATTTGTCTAGATATACACCAATCTTCTATTTTATTTAACCAATTAAAATAAATTTTTTCATATTTTTTAGGAAAAAATAATATTCTTTTATTTTTTACTAAATTTATAGCTATTTTAGATATATTATTGGTTTTTATGTACCATTGATTTGTTATATAAGGTTCTATTTTGGACATATTTCTAGAATTATATTTAACATTTATAATTTTATATTTCTTATTAAATATATAATTATTATTAATTAAAAAATTTAATATATTTTTTTTTAAAGATATTATGTCTAATTTTTTAAATATATTTGGGCATTCTTCTGTATATATTAAATTATTGTTTAAATCATAAATTTCAAAAAAATCTTTTATTATAAAATTATTATCAAATATTTTTATTATTTTTAAATTATTTTTTAAGGCTATTTTATAATCATTAAAACTATTAGATGGTGATACTTTAATACATCCAGATTCATGATTAATTATTACTTCATCACTATGTATTATTGTTATTATTCTATTTATTATAGGAACTAGTACTTTTTCTCCTATATATTTATTATATCTTATATCATTTTTATTTATTGCTATTGCTGAATCAGCAAAAATAGTTTCTGGTTTTGTTGTTGAAATTACAATAAATTTATCTTTAATTTCTGAATTTACAAAATAATATTTTATATACCAAATATAATCTATTTTTTTTCTATTTATTATTTCTAAATCAGGTATTACTGTTTTTAATTTTATATCCCAATTAATTATTTTATTATTTTTATATATTAATCCATCATAATACAATGTAGAAAAAATTTTATTTACAGAATATTGATAATGTTTATCTAATGTAAATCTTATTTTATTTTTGTTATCTATTAATACACCAATATTATTTAAATCATTTATTAATTTAAATTTAATATTTTTTTTAAAATTTAAAGTATTTTTTATTAATAAATTAATATCTTTATTTTCATTTAAAAATTTTTTTTCTATTAATATTTGAGTAGATATACCTGCATGATCTATTCCTAAAATGGATAATGTTTTTTTTCCTAACATTTTATTAAATCTTATATAAAAATCAACTATAAAATATTGTAATATATGACCTATGTGTATATTTCCAGTCATATTTGGAGGAGGTAATAATATACTATAATAATTATTATTATTTTTATTTTTATTTATATTATTTTTATTATATAAATTCCATATATTTTTTATATAATCTTCTATTACTTCTGGATAATATTTATTTTTCATTTTCTTTTACATATGTAAATTATTAGGATATCTTGGAAAAGGAATAATATCCTTTATATTTTTTATACCAGTAAAGTACATTAATAATCTCTCGAAACCTATTCCCATACCAGAATGCGCAACTGTTCCATATTTTCTAAGATCTATGTACCATTTATATAAATTTATATTCATATTATTATTTTTTATAGAATCTATAATTAAATTTTTTCTGTATTCTCTTTCAGATCCTCCTACTATTTCTCCTACATTTGGAAATATAATATCAAATGAAGATACTGTTAAATTATTTTTATTTAATTTCATATAAAATGGTTTAATTGATTTTGGAAAATTTTTTATTATTATTGGACAATTAAAATATTTTAATAAAATATTTTCATATTTTGTAGTTATGTCATTTTCACATTTTATATTAAATTTTTTTTTTAATATATTAACTACTTCATAATATTCTAATGTAATAAATTCTTTATTTAAATCATTATATACTTTATTTATATCATAATTATTATATTTACTAATATAATATACATCATCATATAATTTGTTTAATAATTTGTGAAAAATTTTTTTTATTAAATATATAGTGAATTTTATTATATATTTTATATTTCTAAATGCAACTTCTAACTCTAGCATCCAAAATTCAGATAAATGTTTTTTAGTATTAGAATTATCAGCTCTAAATACAGGTCCAAATGAATAAACTTTTGACATAGATAATGCATATGATTCTAAATTTAATTGTCCGGAAACAGTTAAAAATGATTCTTTTTTAAAAAAATCTAATTCTTTTTTATTATTATTATTATATATATCTAATGAAGAAACTTTAAATGAATTTCCAGAATTTTCAGTATCTACTGACGTTATTATCGGAGTTTGTACCCATATAAAATTATTTTTATTTAAAAAATTATTTATTTCTATATATATAAAATTACGTATTCTAGAAATTACTCCAAAAAATTTAGATCTTGGTCTTAAATGAAAAAATTTTCTTATAAATTCTATTTTGTTATATTTTGATGATGATATAGGATATTTTTTTTGATTTTCTATATTACCTATAATTTTGAAATTAATTAATAATATTTCTATTTTTTGTTTATTAATATTTTTTGATATTATAACTTTACCAAAAATAAATACTGAATATCCTATATTTATATTTTTTATATAATTTATATTTTTATTTTTTAGATATAATATTTGAATATTTTTTATACAAGAACCATCGTTTATTTCTATAAATATATAGTTTTTAGAATATCTTATATTTTTAATCCAACCAAATATATATATCTTTTTATTTATAAAAAGATTATATTTTTTAAATAAATTAATTATTAATAATATTTTCATTTTTTTTTTTTTAATATATTTATTACAATATTTATTATTTTATTTAATTTTATATTTATTTCATATTTACCTATATTTTTTATAGGTTTATTTATTATAAATATATTATTAATTTTAATATTTATATTATTATCTATATTTTTTTTTATATAAAAAATTATATCTTTTTCTTTTATTATATAAAGTAATTTGTTCTTTAAAGATTTAACATAAAAGGTTATATCATTATTATTACAATAATTTATTATTTTATTTTCTATTTTTTCTAAAAAATTACTTTTTTTTATATAATTTTTATTTATTTCTTCTAAATAATTATTTATATTATTTATATTTTTATTATTAGCTATTAATGCATATTCAAAAGGAATTAAAAAGTTATTAGCAAAACCTTTTCTAACATTAATTATATCTCCTACATTATTATTTTTTATTTTTTTTATTAGTATTATTTTTATCATATAAATTTATGTTTTTAATAGATAATGATTATCTGTATAAGGTAATAAAGACATATATCTTGAAATTTTTATTTGTTTAGATAATCTTTTTTGTAATTTATATTTTAATTTTGTAATTTTTCTCGGTAAAATTTTAAAATTTTCTGTTAAAAATTTTTTTAAAAAAAATACATTTTTATAATCAATCATATTATATAAAGTTTTAGTATTTTTATTAATTTTTTTTTTTATTATCAAATTTCTTATAATATTATTATCTATACTAAATTTATTTTTTAATTTTACTATATTTAATTTAAGTATATTTATATTAAATATAATATATATACCATTATATAATTTATTTATATTATATGATAATTTTTTTAATCCTAAATTTTCTATATTTAGTATTATTCCATTAAAATCATTTATAATATTTGTATAATAATTTATACTATTATTATAATCATATTTGTTTGGATCTAAAATTATCATTATTTCATAATCTATCATATTTTTTTATTTTGTTTTATAATAATTTCATATAATATTATTCCTGTTGCTACAGATAAATTTATTGAATCAACATTATTTTTCATAGGTATTTTAATTAATAAATCACATTTTTTTATTATTTTTTTAGATATTCCTGTACTTTCTGATCCAATTATTATAACAATGTTTTTATAATTATTATAATTGAAATTATATATATAATTATTTGTATTTAAATATGTACCTATAATATAATAATAATTATATTTTAGATATTTTATAAATTTATTTAAATTTTTTATAATTATTATATTAATATTTTTTGAATAACCACTTGATGATCTAAGAACAGAATTGTTTATTGGACATGTATAATATTTTGATAATATAATTTTATTTATTCCAAAGGAGAAAGCTGTTCTTAAACAAGAACCTAAATTTCTAGGATCACATATTCTATCAAATATTAATATAATATTATCTTTTAATAAAAAATTAAATTTTTCGAAATCTTTGTACATTTTTAATAAATAATTTAATTATAATATTTTTTTTATTTAATATAAATATAATATAAAAAAAAATATTATTTTATATTTTTAATTTTATATTATCTATTAATAAATATATTATAATTATATATTTTATTATACTATAAAATAGTATATTTATATTTTATTTAAATAAAAAATATAAAAAATTTTAAAATTATTTTTATATTTAAACATTATTGTTTAATATTTGTTTTTTATAAAATATTAGTTCTTTTATAGATTCTTTTACATCAAATAAAGCTCTATGTATATTTTTTTTTTTATAATTTAGTGAAATATTAGGTTTACATATTTTAACAAATTCTTTTATTGAATTTACATCAATATGTTTATAATTAAAAAAATCTTCTAAAAATGGCATATATTTTAATAAAAATTTTCTGTCATGACTAATATTATTACCACACATAGGAGATTCTTTATATAAACATATTTTAGATATATAATCTATTATTTTTTTTTCAGCTTCTTTTTCATTTATATTACTTTTTCTAACTTTATCTAATAAACCATTTTTAGTATGTGTTAAAGTATTCCATTTATCCATATTTAATAACTTTTCATCATCTTGATGTATTATTATATTAAAACTTTCACATAATATATTTAAGTTAATATTGGTTATTAAAATACCAACTTCTAATATAAAACATTTATTTGGATCTAATCCAGTCATTTCTAAATCTATCCATATTAATTTTTTATTTTTCATTTTTATTATTATTGTTTTTTTTAAATTTTTTAATAGATAATATAATTTCTTTTTTTGCATCAGTATTATTACCATATTCTAATATATTTATTAAAGATTTATTGTTTATTGTTTTATAATTATTTAAAAAAAAATTTATTTTATATAATTTATCTTTTGATATATCTGAAATATTATTAATATCTTTAAATTCATCACTTATAGAATCATCAGGTAATGCAATTATTTTATTATCTTCTATATTATTATCATACATTTTTATTATACCTATTGGTTTACACAATATTATTGTTCCTATATTTATTTTGTAATTTATAGGAATTATAACATCTAAATTATCATTATCTGATGATATTGTTTTATTTATATATCCATAATTAAAAGGATAATAAACTGTATTTTTAATAAATCTATCTACATATAATAAACTATTTTTTTTAGATATTTCATACTTTATATTATTATTTCCATAAGGAATCTCTATTATAACATATATATTATGTGGTATATTTTTACCTGATTCAATTTTATTAAACATAATTTTATTTTAAAATTTTATAATTTTTAGTATAATTATTATATAAAAAAATATAAATTTAAATATGAATAAAAATTTATTTAGTGGTATACAACCAAGTGGTATTATTACTATAGGTAATTTTATAGGTGTTTTAAGTAAATGGATAAATTATCAATATGATTATAATTGTTATTTTTGTATAAATGATTTACATTCAATTACTAATAAAAATATTTTATTTAGTAATAAAGAATATAAAAAAAAAATAATATTTGATACATTATCATTAATAATATCTTCTGGAATTAATCCAAATATATCTAATATATTTTTACAATCTAAAATATTAGAACATACATATTTATTTTGGATATTATTATCAAACATAAAATTAAATAAAATTATTAAAAATATAAATATAAATGATAGAAAAAATATAAAAAATATTGAAATAGGTAAATTAAGTTATTCTATATTAATGACATCTGATATTTTATTATATCAAATAGATACAGTATTTGTAGGATATGATCAAATTAAAAATATAGAATTATGTAAATATATTATAAATATATTTAATAGAAGATTTGATAATTTATTTAAAGAACCAAATTTTATAATTAATAAAAATATAATAAAATCTTTAAATAATCCTAATAAAAAAATGTCTAAATCAGATACTAATAGTAATAGTTATATATCTTTATTAGATAATTATGATTTAATAAAAAAAAAAATTAAATTATCTATAACAGATTCTGATGTGGAATCAAAAATAATATATAATGAAAATGATAAAAAAGGAATATCTAATCTTATTAAAATAATGTCAGAAATTAATAATATTTCTATAAATAAAATAGAAAAAAGTATGATTAATAAAAATTATAATTTTTTTAAAAATTTATTATCTAAAAATATATATTATAAAATAGAAGAAATACAATATAATTATAATATTATAAGAAAAAATGAGAATTATCTTAAATATATAATAGAAAAAAGTACTAATAAAATTAGAAAAATAGCTGAAAAAAGTATAAATGAAATAAAAAATAAAATAGGAATATATGAATAAAAAATTATGTAAAATTACCAATAGAAAAAATATTATAGGTTTTAAAAGATCTCACGCTATGAATAAAAGTAAAAGAAAATTTAAAATAAATATAAAAAAAAAAAAAAAAATTTGGTTATATGATGAAAAAAAATTTATAAAAATAAATATTTCTACTAAAGGTATAAAAATAATAAATAAAAATAATAAATAAAATATATGTCTAAAAATAAAAAAAAAAAGAATTCAGAAAAAATAAAATTAATATCAACTTTAAGTAAACATTATTATACAACATTTAAAAATAGAAAAAATAAAAAAAAAATAGAAATAAAAAAATTTGATCCTATAATAAGAAAACATATTCTCTATAAAGAAAATAAAATAAAATAAAATAATAAAAAATATTATATTAAAATAATATTTTTTATTATTTTTATAATATCAAAAATTTTTGTTGAAGATTTACCTATTAATAAACCATTTATATTTGTTTTAAATATTAAATTATAAACATTTTTATAGGATACAGATCCACCATATAATATATTTATATTGTTTTTTATATTTTTATCAAATTTATATAAAAAATTTAATATCATATTATTTATATTATTTATATGATCAATACTAGGTATAATACCAGTTCCTATAGAAGATATAGGTTCATAAGCAATATTAGTATTATATAATATATTTATTCCATATTTATTTATTATATCTTCTATTTGATTTAATATATTTTTTTCATATCCTATACATAAAATAGGTTCTATATTACTAATTTTAGAAATATAAAACTTTTTGCTTATTATATCTTTATTTTCATTATGAAATTTTTTTCTTTCTGAATGTCCTATAATTACATATTTTACATTTATATCTTTTAACATTTTTAAAGATATTTCTCCAGTAAATGGTCCTAAGTAATTAATATCTGTATTTTGAGAACATAATTTTATATTTATATTATTATTTAATAAATTATTAACATAATCTAAATATATAATTGGGGGAGATATTAATATTTCTATATTATTTTTATTAATTTTTTCCAAATTTTCTTTAATAAAATAAGTAACTTTATTAATAAAGCATTTAATTGTATATTTATTTCCATTTAACTTCCAATTAAAAATTATTTTTTTTTTTTTCATATTTTATTTATTATATTAATAGTATTTTTCAAATGTAAAAATATTTTTATAATTTTTATTTATGTAATCTATATTTTTATTCTTTATTATATTTATAACATCGTTTATTATATTTATATTACCACATATCATAATATGATCATTATAAATATTTATATTTCTTCCAAAATATTTTATTAAATTATTTTTTTTTAAAAAATAAGTTATTCTTTTATTAAAATGATTTTTTATATTTTCTTTAGTAACAAAAATAAATAATTCTATATTATTATAATTATTAATAATTTTTTTTATATTATATAAATAAACAAAGTCCTTTATATATCTTATTGAATGTAATATTTTAACATATTTAAAATTATTGTTTTTATTAAAATCACTTTTTAACATAGATATATATGGTCCTATACCAGTACCTGATGAAATCATCCATAAAGTATTATATTTTTTATTTGGTAATATAAAATTACCATATGATTTTTTTGTAACATAAAAAATTTTATTATTTTTATCTATATTGTATAGTATATTGCTTACAATTCCTGATTTATGTATATATAATTCTAATATTTTAGATTTATATGAATTTATATAAGAATAAAATCTATTTATATAATTATTTCTAATTTTTATTCTTAATATAGTAAATTGACCTGGTATAAACTTTAATATATCAGCTTTAAATTTTATACTAAATAGATAATTACTCCATTTTATTAATTTTATAAATATACATTTTTCCCACATTTTGTTATAATATATATTTATTAATAATATTAATATTATCTTTTATATATTTACTTACATAATTTTTATCTATCAAAATATTTTTATTTTTATATTCTTCAGAATTAAACATAATGTCTTCTAATATTTTATTTATTATAGAATGTAATCTTCTTGCTCCTAAATTTTCTATTTCTAAATTTTTTTTATACGTTATTTCAGAAATATAATCTATTGCTGAATCAGAAAATATTATTTTAATATTATCAGTTGATAATAATAATTCATATTTTTTAATTATAGAATAATATGGTTTTTTTAATATTTCTTTTAAATTTTCTTTAGTTAAAGAATGTAATTTAACTTTTATAGGAAATCTTCCTTTAAATTCTGATAGTAAGTCATTAGGACTAGTATCATGAAATGCACCAGATGCTATAAATAATATATAACTTGTATTTATTATTCCATATTTTGTTTTTATATATGATCCTTCTACTAATGATAATAAATCTTTTTGAACACCTTCATTTGATATATCACTATTTATAGATTTATTTTTAGATATACATATTTTATCTATTTCATCTATAAAAACTATACCTTTTTCTTCTGTTAATTTTATAGACTGATTTTTTATATATTCAAAATTTATTATTTTATTCAATTCATCTTCTATTAATAAAGTTCTTGCTTCCTTTACTTTTAATTTATATATTTTATTTTTATTGTTTATATTTTTAAATATATTATTTATTTGATTTACTGTATCTTCCAATTCAGAAGATGATATAATTTCTATTCCTATAGGTCTTTGATTATATAATACTACTTCTATTTCTTTGTTTTCTAATAATTTTTTTTTTAAATTATTCTTAATTTTTGTTCTTATACTTAAATCATCAATTTTTGATTTATCAAAATCTGAAATTATTAATAAATCTATTATTTTATTTTCTACTTTTTTTTTTATATTACTAGATTTTTTTTTTATAAATTTATTTTTTATCATGTTAAATGATATTTCTGATAAATCTTTTATTATTGATTCAACATCTTTACCAACATATCCTAATTCTGTAAATTTAGTAGCTTCTACTCTAATAAATGGAAAATCTAGAAATTTTGATATTCTTCTAGCTATTTCTGTTTTTCCTACACCAGTAGGTCCTATTAATAATATATTGTCAGGGAATATTTCTTTTTTTATATTTTTTTTTAATTTTGTTCTTCTTAATCTATTTATTATAGCGATAGCAATTTTTTTTTTAGCTTCTTCTTGACCTATAATATAATTATTTAATACTTCAACTATTTTTTTAGGATTTATTTTTAACATAATATTTAATATTAATATATTAATTCTTCTATAATAAAATTATTATTTGTATATATACATATTTCACTTGCTATTTTTAAAGATTTATTAACTATATCTTTAATTGGTAATTTTGTATTTTCTACTAAAGCTTTTGCTGAAGATCTAGCATACATTCCTCCAGATCCTATTGCTATTATATTATCATCAAATTGCATTACATCACCATTTCCTGTAATCAATAGAGATATATTTTTATTAACAACTATTAACATTGTTTCTAATCTTCTTAAAAATTTATCTGTTCTCCAATCTTTTGATAATTCTAGAGCTGATTTAAGAAGATTTCCTTGATAAAAATCTATTTTTTTTTCTAATATTTCTAAAAGAGTAAATGAATCTGATGTACTTCCTGAAAAACCAGATAATATTTTATTATTATATATTTTTTTTATTTTTATAACATTATCTTTTATAATATTATTTCCTAAAGTTGCTTGACCATCTCCACCAATAACAACTGATTTATTATCTCTTATACTTAATATAGTAGTCATATTTTATTATTTTTTTATATTTTATATATTTATTTTTTTATATTTAAAATTATTTATTAATATAATATAATAAAAATATTATAAAATATATACAAATTAGTTTAATAAAAAATAAATAATGAAAAAAAATATACATCCAATTTGTTATAAAATTTTATATAAATGTTCATGTAATAACAAAATATATATATGGACTACTTTAAAAAAAAGATTATTTTTAGATGTATGTAATTTATGCCATCCTTTTAATACTGGTAAACAAAAATTAACTAAAAATACAAGTAAAATAGATAAATTTAATATATAAAATAGAATAAATATTTTTTCATATAAAATTAAATTAAATTTTTATATATTTTATATTTTAATATACTATAAAATTTAAATTTTATTTATTTTATGAAAAAAATATTAATAAATTTATCTTATAATGAAGAATTAAGAATAGCTATTATAAATGATAAAAATATATTAGATAATTTATATATTATAAATATAAATTATAAAAATAATAAATCAAATATATATAAAGGTAAAGTTGTTAAAATAGAACCTAGTTTAAATGCGGCTTTTATAGATTATGGTGAAGGTAAAAATGGATTTTTATCAATAAAAGAAATATCAGATAATTATATAAAAAATAATAAAAATAGTATAAATAAAATTTTATATAAAAATCAAGAATTAATAGTTCAAGTAATAAAAGAAGAAAAAAAAAATAAATGTGCTTATTTAAGTACTTTTATATGTTTAGCAGGACAATATGTAGTATTAATGCCTAATAATAATAAAGTTTGTATATCAAGAAGAATAAATAATGAAAATAA
Source organism: Candidatus Nardonella dryophthoridicola (assembly GCF_017656055.1). Classification (GTDB taxonomy): domain Bacteria; phylum Pseudomonadota; class Gammaproteobacteria; order Enterobacterales; family Enterobacteriaceae; genus Nardonella; species Nardonella dryophthoridicola. Next base: position 113,891 of record NZ_CP069383.1, read on the forward strand.
AATAAAAATAAAAAATATATTAAATAGATTATATATACCAGAAAATATAGGATTAATAATAAGAACAAATAGTATAAATAAAAAAATTGAAGATATACAAAATGATATAAATTCTAAATTAAAACATTGGAACTTTATTAAAAGTATTTATAATAAAGTTTCTAAACCATGTTTAATATATAATGAAAATAATTTTATATTAAATATATTTAGAGATTATTTAAACGATAATATAAACGAAATAATAATAGATAATAATGATATATTTGAAATATCTAAAAAATATATATTTATTTTAGGTAAATTAAATTTTATAAAAAAAATATTTTTATATAATGAAAATATACCATTATTTATAAAATTTAATATAGAAAATCAAATAGATTTATTATTTAAAAAAAAAATTAATTTACCTTCAGGAGGTTCTATAATAATAGATTCAACAGAAGCTTTAACAGCAATAGATGTAAATTCTTCAAAATATAAAAAGGGATTAAATATAGAAGATACAGCATTTAATACTAATTTAGAAGCTACTCAAGAAATAGCTAAACAATTAAGATTAAGAGATATTAGTGGTTTAATTGTTATAGATTTTATCGATATGAATAACATTAATAATAATAAAAAAATAGAAGAAAATTTATATAAATATATATATTATAATGATAAAGCAAAAATTAAAATGGGTAATATATCTAAATTCGGATTATTAGAATTAACGAGACAAAGAATAAATAATTCTATAAATGAAATATATTTTTTAACATGTAATAGATGTAAAGGTATAGGATATATAAGAAATATAAAATCTCTTTCTATACATATATTGAGATTAATTGAAAATGAAATTATTAATAATAATTTAAAAGAATTACATATTATAACTCCTATTTCAATTGCAACATATTTATTAAATGAAAAAAGAATTTTTATAAATAATATTGAAAAAAAAAATAATAAAATAAAATTATTTATTATACCTTTTAATAATATTAAAATTCCAAATTTTTATATATATAAGATAAAAAATAAAAATAAAAAAAAAGTAATTGATAATTATTCTATAAGTAAAAATAAATTTATAAATAATATAAAAAATAAATTAATTAATTATAATAATTATAATAATTTATATTTTAAAGAATATAAAGAAAATAATTTTAATTTGTATATTTTTATAAAAAAATATATAAATAATTTTATTGTATTTATAAAAAATATACTCCTTTTTTAAGAAGGAGTAGAGATTCGAACTCTAGAATATTGTAAAATATTTCTGGTTTTCAAGACCAGCGCCTTAAACCACTCGGCCACTCCTTCATAATATAATAAATATATTATAAAATAAAAGTTATGATAGATCAATATATAAAAAATAATAAAAATTTTATTTTTTTAATTAAAGATAAAAAAATTAATAATAAAAAGTTAAATTCAAATCAATTATTTATTATAATAAATGCATTAAAATTTTATGATGAATATAAAATTTCTCCAAGTATTAAAATGTTAATATTTTATATAAAAAAAAATTTTGGACAAAAATATGGTAATATAAAATATATAAAAAATAATTTTAAAAATTTAAATTTAATATATAAAATTTCAAATTTGAATAATAATATTAATTGTTTTTTAGATTAATATTTAAAAATATTTTTATTATTATTTATATTTATACACATAATTATACCTATACCTAATAAATTAGAAATTATAGATGATCCCCCATAACTTAATAATGGTAATGTAGTTCCTACTATAGGTATAATTCCTATAACCATAGATATATTTATAAATATTGACATAAATATGTTTAAAGTTATAGATGATGATAATATTTTATTGAAAATATTTTTAGTTTTTTTAGATATATCAAGCAATTCTTTTATTAACATAAAATATATAAATATTAATGTTAATATACCTATAAATCCTAATTCCTCTGAAAATACAGAAAATATAAAATCAGTATATCCTTCAGGTATAAAATTTAATTTAGATTGAGTTCCATTAAATAAACCTTTTCCAAAAATACCACCAGATCCTATAGCAATTTTTGATTGTATTAAATTATAATTTATACCTAATGGATCTTTTATTAATCCTAATAATGACATTATTCTATTTTTTTGGTATTCTTTAAATAAAGTAAACCAACCTATTATAAAACATATAAAGAAAAATAAAATTATATTTATAATAAAATTAATATTTAATCCAGATAAATACATAGTAATTATACTTGATAAGATAATTGTAATAGATGTTCCTAAATCAGGTTGTATTAATGTTAATATAGAAGGTATTAATACTAAAAATATTATTAAAAAATATAAAAAAAAATTACTTATTTTATAGTTATTATATAATAATTTTGTTATTAATATTGAAGTTGTAAATTTTGATACTTCAGAAGGTTGAAAGTTAAATATTCTTATATTTATCCATCTTTTAACTCCTTTTATTTTTAATCCACTAAATAAAACTAAAATTAATAATATATTATTTATTATATATATTAAAAATGAATTTTTATAAAAGAAATCAGAATTTATATTTATAAAAAATATTAAAATTATAAAACTAAATATTATGTTAAATATATTTTTAAATAAAATTATTTTTGATCTATTACTTGCACTATAAACTAATATTAAATTTATTAATAATAGAATTATAATATATAAAAAAATATTATAATTTAAGTATATATTATTTTTTATTTTGTAAAAATTCATTATTTACATTATAATTATTTTTTATTAATATAAAATCAAATATTTTTCTTAATATATCCCCTGGATTTATTTCATTTCCTATATTTTCTAATATTAAAACTATTGCTATTTTTGGATTATTAAATGGACCAAATCCTATAATTAATCTATGATCTCTTAATTCTTTAGGTACAATATTATTAAAATATTTTTTATTTCTTAAACTAAATACTTGAGCTGTACCTGTTTTACATGCAATTTTATATTTGGAATTATTAAATGATGAATTAGCAGTTCCATTTTTAGAATGAGCTACATTATACATACTAAATTTTATTATATTCCATATATTATCATTAATATTTATAATATTTTTTAAATTATTATTGTTTATAATATTTTTATTTTTTATTATATGTAATTTTTTATTTATTCCATTATTAACCAAAATTAATAATGCATTTAACATTTGTATAGGAGTTACACTAAAATAACCTTGTCCTATACCTGCTGATATTGTATCACCTATGTACCATTTTTTTTTTATTTTTTTTATTTTCCATTCTTTTGAAGGTAATATACCTATTTTTTCGTTTGGTAAATCAATATTAGTTTTTTTATTAAAACCAAAATAACTCATAAATTTGTTTATTTTATCTATACCAATTAAATAAGCTATATTATAAAAATAAACATCAGAAGATTCTTCTATTGCTTTTATTATATTTATCCATCCTCTTCCATTTTTATTCCAATCATTATATATGTTATTACTATTAGGTATTTTCCACCATCCAGGATCATAAAATAATGAATTTAAATTTATAATATTATTATATAATGCTAATAATCCTATATATGGTTTAATTGTGGAAGCTGGTGGATATATTCCTTGTATAGATCTATTTAGTATTGGATAGTTTTTATTATTTAATAAATTTTTAATACTATTATTTTTATATATAAATAAATTAGGATTAAAACTAGGACTAGATATCATTGATAATATAGATCCATCATTAACATCTGATATAATTAAAGATCCTTTATATTTTTTCATTAAATTATAAGAAAAATTTTGTAATTTGAAATCTAATGTTGTACGTATATTATTTCCATTTATAGGCATTATTTTGTTTTTAAATCTTACAAATTTACCTCTATTATTAATTTCTATTTCTTTTATTCCAAATTTTCCTCTTAATATATTTTCATAATATTTTTCTAAACCCATTTTTCCTATATAACTATTTTTGTTATAATTATTTTTATTATTATTTAAAGAATATTTATCTATTAATGAAACATATCCTATTATATGTGAAAATAAATTTTTATATGGATAGTATCTTTTATATTCTATATTTATATTAAAATTTGGAAATTCTATTTTTCTAACTATAAATCTATTTAATTCTGATTTATTTAATTTATGTTTTATTATTATTGGATTAGAAGTATATGATTTTTTTAATCTATTATAAAAAGATTTTATTTCATTTTTATTAATTTTTATTATCTTACTTAGTTTTTTAATTTCTTTTTTTATATTATTTACCCTATCAGGTATTAATTCTATATTATATATTATTTTATTAGAAGCTAATATTTTATTATTTCTATCTAATATTAATCCTCTTATTGGGTTTATATATACTAATCTAGTACAATTTTTATATGATTTTAAATTATATAATTCATAATTATTTATTTGTATATTATATATTTTTATTAATAATAATAAAAATAATATAAATACATAAAAAATTATATTATTTATTCTATTTACACATTTCTCATATATATTATATAAATTATACTCTGAAAATTTCATTATATTATAATTTATTTTTATATTTTATATTAATATAAAATAAAAGATATCTAATATTATTAAATAATATATTATTATTAATATTTTTGTTAAAATTAATTTTATTATAAATTAATATATTTATATTATTAATTATTGTTAATAAATTATATATATCATATATATTTATTATTTTTGAAACTATAATTATATTTTTAACATATTTTATATTTATAGAGTTTTTTTTTAATATATTTAAAATTCTATATTTTTTTTTATTTTTTATATATTTTAATATATTTAAATATATATAAAATAATTTTATTAATTTTAATATAATTAATATATTATTTTTTTTTTATTATATTAATAATTATTTTTTTTTTTTTATAATTAAAATTATATATTAACTTTTCAATTTCTATATATAATAATATGTCATATTTAATTATTAAATAATGATATTTATCATAAATTAAAAAATCTTTTAATATTGAATAAAAATTATTATAATATTTTTTATATATTATATAAAGATTATTTATAATATCTATATTTTTTTTTTTATTTATAAATATAATTTTAATAAATTCTATAAATTCTTTTTTATTATTAATAATACAATTTATTATATTAAAATCATTATTTTTATTTAAATATTTTATATATTTTATATTATTAATAATAATTATAAAAATTATATTTTTATTATTAAATATAAATTGTAATAATCTATAATTATCATTTCTTATATTTAAAATAATTATTTTTTTATTTAAAAACATATCTAAATTAAATAAATTTATGTTTATGTTATTATTATAAGAATAATCATTGATTATTTTAATTTTTTTATAATAAAAATTAATTATTATATTTTTTATAAAAAAAATTATATCTTTTTCATTATAATATAATATATATATAGTATTATTATTGTTTAATATATTATATATTTTATTTATATTATTTATTTTTATCATCATCTATAATAAAATTTATCATTTTATTTTTAATAAATATTATTTTTTTAACATTATATTCTTTAATATTTATATATTTATTATTATATATCTTTTTTATTATATTATTTTGGTTATCATTTTTATTTACTTTAATAATATTTTTTTTTTTAGAGTTTACCATTATATTAATAAATAAAAAACTATTATTATTTATATTTGTTCTACACTTAAATATATTATTATCTTTTCTAGGCCATCTACAAAAATCTATATTTTTTTTTATATTTAAATTTTTAAATATTACAAAACTTATATGAGGAGAAAAAGGATATAAAAATTTTATCAATTTTATGAATATATATTTTAAAAAATATAAATTTGAAATATTATTATTTTTTATTAAATTATTTATTTTATTATATAAATTCATTATCTTAGATATAATAATATTATATTTTTTTTTATACATTAAATTAGTTATAATATCTATTTCATTATTAAAAAATATATTAAAAATATTTTCTTCATTATTTAATATTTTTGTATTTTTTATTAATTTAATACTTTTTATAAAATTTGAAAATTTCCATATTTTATTTAAAAATCTATATATTCCTATTATTTTTTTTTCATCCCATTCTATATCATTTTCTATAGGAGCTAAAAACATTATAAAAGTTCTTAAAGTATCAGCGCCATATTTTTTTACTATTTTTATAGGATCAACACCATTGTTTTTTGATTTTGACATTTTTGATATACCATCATATATTAAATTATAATTTTTATATTTATTTATATCTTCCGGAGAAATCCATATTTTTTTTTTATCTTCAATATAATAATATGATTTAGAATTTACCATACCTTGACATATTAATTCTATTGAAGGTTCTTTACATTTTATTAAATTAAATTTATAAAATAAATTGTTAAAATATCTTATATATATTAAATGCATAGTCGCATGTTCTATACCACCTATATAACAATCTATAGGTAACCAATAATTAGTTATTTTATTATTTACCATTTTTTTATATTTTTTATTATAAGTAAATATTATATGATAAAAAGATGATTCTATAAATGTATCAAAAGTATCTTTTTCTATTAATAGATTTTTATAATTTTTATTTTTATTTTCTATTGTCAATGGAATATTTTTATTATTTATATATTTCATTTTATTATTTCTTTTATTATATATAATAGGAATTGGACTACCCCAATATCTTTGTCTTGATATACACCAATCTTTTATATTAAATATTTTTTTATAAAATAATATTTTTTTTTCGTATAATATATTTTTAATATATTTAGATTTTTTATTACTTATTTTGTTTTTTATATCATTTGTTATTATAAATGAATAATAATTGAAAAAATTCATATTTGAATTAAAAATATTATTTTTTTTTATATAATTATTTATTAATTTTATATCATTATTAATGATGATATTTTTTTTAAAATTATAAATATTTTTTATTAAAATATGAATTTTTTTATTATTTATAGGGATATATACATATAAATTATTTATATATTTATATTCATTCATAATATTTTTTATTAAAATGTTATTTTTATTTATAATTATTAATTTTATATTAAATATATTTTTTATAAAATAATTTTCTTCATATAATAATATTTTATATTTATTATTTTTTTTATTATTTATATATATTGGTAATACTAATTCATACCATTTATTTTTACCTATCCATTTTTTTTGCATAATTTTTACTTTATTATTCCATAATTTAAGTTTATATAAATTATTTAATAAATTTTCTGAAAAATTTTCTATTTTTAAAAACCATTGATTTTTATTTTTTTTTTCAATTATATTATTACATCTCCAACATTTGTTATTTATTACTTGTTCATTAGCTAATACCGTTTTATCTTTTTTGCACCAATTAACAATAGATTTTTTTTTATACATTATTTTTTTATTAAAAAGCTTTTTAATAAAATATTGTTCATATTTATAATATTTTTTTGAACATGTATATATTTCCTTTTCCCAATCAAAACTAAAACCTAACATTTTTATTTGTTTTTTCATATACTTTATATTTTTATATGTCCATAATTTTGGATCTTCATTATTAATTATAGAAGCATTTTCAGCTGGAAGTCCAAAACAATCCCATCCTATAGGAAATAAAACATTTTTTTTTAACATTCTATTAAATCTTGAAATAATATCACCTATTGTATAATTTCTTACATGACCTATATGTAATTTTCCAGATGGATATGGAAACATACATAAACAATAAAATTTTTTTTTTTTTGTATTATTATTTGTTTTAAATGTTTTATTTTTTTCCCAATACTTTTGAACACATTTTTCTATATTTTTAAATGGATATTTAGTATTATTATTCATATTTTTTATGTATATTTTTTATTCCTATTTTATTTAATATATAATTTTCTATTTTATATAATAATATTCTACTTTTATAATTTTTATGATTTATATTTAATAAATGTAGACAACCATGTATTATTAAATGCATCCAATGATTATATAATTTTATATTTTTAATATGTGATTCATATTCTATTTGTTTTTTACATAATATAATTTCTCCTATATATTTTTTATTTTTTATAATATTTTTATATTTAAAAGTAAGTATATTTGTAACTTTATTTATATTTCTATATTTATTATTGATAAATTTTATTAGCTTTTTATTTACTATTATTAAATTTATTTCATTAAATTTATTGTATTTTGATATGCAATTTATACATTTAATTATATTATTTATTTTGGGTATATTATTTTTATTTTTAATTAATAATTTTATATTTATTTTCATTCTTTTTAAGAATATTATTAATAAAATACTAATTTATTATAAAAAAAAATGTATATATTTGATAGTTTAAGTAGAAAAAAAAAAATAATTAATAACTTCAATAAAGTAAATATTTATGTATGTGGAGTTACTGCCTATGATATTTGTCACATAGGTCATGCTAGATTATTTATAATTTTTGATATTTTAATAAGATATTTAAATTTTATGGATTTTAAAGTTAAATATGTAAGAAATATAACTGATATAGATGATAAAATAATAAATATATCTACAAAAAAAAAAATTAATTTTTATAATTTTGTTAATAAAATAATAAACGAAATAGATATAGATTTAGATAAATTAAAATTAATAAAACCCAATTATGAACCAAAGGTTACTAATTATATAAATTCAATAATAGAAGATATTAATAAATTAATTAAAAATGGTAAAGCTTATATAAATAAAAATAAAGATATATTATTTAATATTAAAAAATTTAATAATTATGGAATATTATCTAAAAATAATAAGAAAATATTCTTTGATTTTACTATATGGAAAAATAGTAATATAAATAATAAATTTAATATTAATGATTTTAATTGGATATCTCCATGGGGCATTGGTAGACCAGGATGGCATATAGAATGTTCTACAATAAGTAGAGTATTTTTTAACAATACAATAAATATACATGGTGGAGGTATAGATTTAATATTTCCACATCATGAAAATGAATTAGCTCAATCTTTAAGTATAAATGAAAATTTTAAAATAAATATATGGATGCATGTAGGAAGTGTAAAAATATCTGGAAAGAAAATGTCAAAATCAAATGGTAATTTTATATATCTTAGAAATTTATTTAAATTTTTTAATTATGATGTAATAAAATATTATTTAAGTAATAAAAATTATAGAAATCCTATAGATTTTAGTTTTAAAAATTTATTAAAATCTAAAAAAATTATTGATAATATACATAAAAATTTTATGGAATTTAATATATATAATTCAGAAAATATTAAAAATATTTTTTTTAAAAATGAATTTATAAATAATATGGATAATAACTTAAATATTAATAATGTATATACATTATTAAATTATATGATTAAAGAATCTAATAAATATAAAAATGTAAAAAGTATAATTTCTAAAAATATATTAAATGATATTTTTTTTATTATGAAAATAATTGGATTAATAAATAATAATAATTTTTTTTTAAAAAATAATAAAAATATAAATAATAAAAATATATATAATATTATAGAAAATTTAATAAAAAAAAGAAATATAGCAAGAAAAAATAAAAATTGGAATATATCTGATAACATAAGAAATTATTTAAATAATTTAGGAATAATATTAGAAGATAAAAATAATAAAACTATATGGTATTTTAATTAAAAAAAATACCCAGAACGAGACTTGAACTCGTACAGCTAAAAAGCTAAGGGATTTTAAGTCCCTTGTGTCTACCATTCCACCATCTGGGCATAAGACGTGTTCTGGATTCGAACCAGAATAATATAGATTTGCAGTCTATTGCATAACCATTCTGCCAACACGTCATAGCGAAAGACGAGATTTGAACTCGCAACCATAATCTTGGCAAGATTATACTCTACCTAATTGAGCTACTTTCGCTTATATTACATTACTAAGTTTATATAATAACATTTTTTTTATATTTTCTATAGTATCATTAGTATTTATTTTAATTAATTTTATTATATTATTATTAATTTTTTTTCTATAAAAAGATATGATACTTTTTTCATTATTATTATAATCATTTATTCTTTTGTTTATAATTTCAATATTATCATCATTTCTAATTACTAATTTTTCTCCTGTTAAATCATCCAAATCTTTTATAATAGGTGGATTATATAAATCATGATAAATTCTTCCTGAATTTATATGTATTTTTCTTCCTGATATTCTTTTTATAATGTTTTCTTTATCTAGAATAAATTGAATTATTATATATATATTTATATTATTTAATTCTAAAATTTTAGCTTGATTATATGTTCTAGGAAAACCATCTAAAATTAAATTATTTTTATTTTTAATATTATTTACAATATAGTCATTTAAAATATTAAAAGTAGTATCATCATCTATTAATATTCCTTTTTTTATTTTATCTTTTATATTATTATCATTACTTTTTCTTAATAATTCACCAATAGATATATATTTAAAATTTTTATATTTTTCTGTAATAAATTTAGAATGAGTCCCTTTACCTGAAGCTGGAGGTCCCATAATTATAATATTCATATTTTATTTTTTTATTATTAATTGAATAATTATATATTCAAAACCAATCTTTGAATTATATATACAAATTTTTTTTTTTGATTCTATAAATTTATTATAATAAATATTTATATCATTAATACTAGAATTTTTGTAAAAAAAATTAATTTTATCTAATATTTTAGAATTATTTTTATAGTTTATTTTATTTTTTTTATTTATTTTATTTATTAATATAATATGTAGAATATTTATTATATTATCAATTATATTTATATAATTTGTATTTTTATATTTATTTATAATTCTTATTATATTATTTATTTTTTTAAATTTTATATTTATTAATATATTTATATAATCTTCAAAATTATATATTCCAAATAGATCATTAAAATCTTTAACATATATTTCATTTTTACCAGAAATTATTAATTGATCTGTTATATTTAAAGCATCTCTCATACTACCATTAGAAAAAAAAGATATTAGATTTAATACATTTTTTTCATATTTTATATTTTCTTTTTTTAATATATATAATAATCTATTTGTTATATCTTTTTTTTTTATTTTATTTAATTTAAAATGAGTACATCTTGATAAAATTGTAGATGGTACTTTAATTATATCAGTGGTTGATAGTAAAAATTTTACATAATCATATGGTTCTTCTAGTATTTTTAATAAATAATTAAAACCTTGTTTTGATAGCATATGTATTTCATCTAAAATAAATATTTTATATTTGTATACTATAGGTTTATATTTTATATTATCTATTATCTCTTTTATTTCTTCTATTTTATTTTTAGATGATATATCTATCTCTATAATATTAAATATATTATTATTTATATCAGAACAATTTATACATTCATTACATGGTAATATTTTATATTTATTATTTTTGCAATTAAATGTTTTAGCTAATAATCTTGAAATAGTAGTTTTACCTACACCTCTTTCACCTGAAAATATATAAGAAGAATGAATTTTATTTATTAAAAAACTATTTTTTATTAATTTTATTGTATTCTCTTGACCAACAACTTCATCAAAATTAGTAGGTCTCCATTTTCTATATAATATATTATAATTCATTTTTATTTTTAATATATAAAATATTTCTAAGTATATTATCCATTATAATTATTGCACACATAGATTCTGCTATAGGAACAGCTCTTATACCTACACAAGGATCATGACGTCCTTTTATTTCTAATTTTAATTCATTATTATTAATATCTATAGTATTACAAATTTTAGATATACTTGATGTAGGTTTTAATGCAATATTTATTAATATATCTTGACCAGTACTTATACCTCCTAATATACCTCCTGAATGATTTGTTAAAAATATTTCATTTTTATATATTTCATCTCTATTTTCACTACCTAATTGTTCTACTACAGAAAATCCATCTCCTATTTCTACTCCTTTAACAGCATTTATACCCATTAATGCATATGCTAATTCAGCATCTAATTTATCAAATACAGGATTACCTAATCCTACAGGTACATTTTTAATTATTATTTTTATTTTTGCACCTATTGAATCTTTTTCTTTTTTTATATTTCTTATTAATAAATCAATTTCTTCTATTTTAGATTCATCTGGACAAAAAAATGGATTTTTATTTATAAAATCAATATTTACATTATTATCACATTTCAAATTACCTATTTTTGAAATGTATGATACTATATTTATATTATATTTTTCTTTTAAATATTTTTTAGCTATTGCTCCTGCAGCTACTCTAATAACTGTTTCTCTAGCAGAAGATCTACCACCTCCTCTATGATCTCTAATTCCATATTTTTTATAATATGTATAATCGGCATGACCTGGTCTAAATACATCTTTTAATGAGTCATAGTCTGAAGATTTTTGATCATTGTTATTTATTATTAATCCTATACTAGTTCCTGTAGTTAATCCATTATAAACTCCTGATAATATTTTTATTTCATCATTTTCTCTTCTTGGAGTAGTATACATAGATGTACCAGGTTTTCTTCTATCTAATTCTTTTTGTATATCATTTTCATTAATTTTAAAATTTGATGGCATACCATCTATTATTCCACCTAATGATATTCCATGAGATTCTCCATATGTTGTTAAACGAAATAATTTTCCTATAGTATTTCCAGACATTATACACCTCTTTATTTTTAATAAATATAATTTTTATTTTTTTTCTATAAATACTTTTTAATTTTTTTTTAATATAAAATAAAAATTATTTTTATATATAAAAAATAAGCCGGATTCTGTATTAACTATCATTAATCTTGATTAATATTCACATATTAATTCTTTTCGACTTACCTAGGTTATTTTAGAGTTCAATAAACCAATTTTAGTCTTTCTCCAAGAGGAGTTTACAAATACTAAATTTGTTACCAAATTTATGGTAAGCTCTTACCTCACCTTTTCACCCTTTCTTTATATTTATAAAGTGGTTTTTTTTCTGTTGCACTTTTCATAAATATATTTTATTAAAATATATTTTCCAGATGTTATCTGGCTCTTTGAACTCAGGAGTCCGGACTTTCCTCTTTATTTTATAAAATAAAGCGATAGTTTATTTATATATAATATATATATATTATATAAAAATAAAATATATTACAATATATTTAAAAAATTTATTTTTTTTATAAATATTTTTTTTATATTTAAAATTAATGTAAAATTATTATTTTAGTTTTATAATGATAAAGAAAATAATTTTTATTATATTATTATTTTTTATAAAAATATATAATGATAAAAAAAAAATAATTAATATTAATAAAAATAATTTAATATATAATTACATAAATAAAAAAATTAATTTAAAAAAACATAGATTAATAATATATAAAAATAATAATTTTATAATATTAATAGGTCAAATAAATAATATTATTTATATTCATAATATAACTATATTATTAAATAAAAAATTTTTTAATAAAAAAATAAAAATTATTAATAATATAAGATGTAGAAATAATATAAAAATTTATAGAATTATAATAGATAATATAAATTTATTAAAAATAAAAATTAAATTAATTTTGAATAAAAAAATAGATATTAAAAATATATATATTGTTATAGAAAATAATGAATTATTTATAATAAGTAATAAATTTAATTATAAAAAAATTTTAAGTATAATTAATAAAACAAAATTTAATGATATTAATTACTATCTTTTTGAAAATTGAATTTTTTTTCTAGATTTTTTAAAACCATATTTTTTTCTTTCAACTATTCTTGAATCACTGGTTAATAATTTTTCTTTTTTTAATTGTGTTTTAAATTTTAAATTTATATCTACTAAAGTTTTAGATATAGCTAATTTTATAGCATTTAATTGACTCATTATTCCTCCACCTTTTACTGTTATAAAAATATCTATTTTATTTATCATATTTAAAATTATTATTGGTTTTAATATAATATTAATATATAATTTATTATAAAAATAATCATTAATATTAATTCTATTTATTTTTATATTACCTACTCCTTTTTTTATGAATACTCTAGCTATTGATGTTTTTCTTTTAGCAGTATTATGATATATTTTATTCATTTTATTTTATTTTTTAATTTATATTTATTAAATTATTTATTTTATATATATTATTTTCTTTTTTAAAAATTTTTAAATTATTATTTAATATATTTTTATATAATTTGTTTTTTGGTAACATACCTTTTACAGAATTTATTATTATTTTTCTAGAATCTTTTTTAATTAATTCTTTAAAGTAAATTTTTTTTAAATTACCAATATATCCGGAATGTTTATAATATATTTTTTTATTTTTTTTTTTACCTGATAATATTACTTCATCTGAATTTATTACTATTACAAAGTTATTACTTTTTTTATTACTATAATAGTCTATTTTATTTTTTCCTTGTAATATTATTGATATTTTAGTTGATATTCTGCCAAGTATTTTATTACTAGCATTTATTATATACCATGTATTTTTTAAATTCATATTTAATTTTATTATAATATTTTTTATTTATATTAAAATAATAATAATATTTTAAATTAATTAAGTCAAATTAATTTAAAATTAATAAATTTAATTTAATTTAAACTTTTAAAGTAAAATGAATAATATTTTTTTATTAATAAATTTAATTTTAAATTTAATTAATTTATCATTTTGTAATAATTTAAATAATAATAACGAATATAAATATAATGTTTTTCCTAAAATAATAAAAAAAGTGATGCCTGCAATAGTTAATATATATATAAAAGGTAATAAATATGATAACAATATAAAAAATAAAATATACAATTTCATATATAAAAATATTTTAAAAAGAAAATATTTTGGAGGATTAGGATCTGGTGTAATAATAGATTCTAAAAATGGGTATATATTAACTAATTATCATGTTATAAATAATTCTAATTTAATTAAAATACAATTATATAATAAAAAGGAACTTCAAGCTAAATTAATAGATTTTGATACTAAAGTAGACTTAGCATTATTAAAAATAATTTCCCCATTTAAAAATTTAGTTGACATTAAAATATCAGATTTTAAGAATATTAATGTTGGAGATCAAGTTATAGCAATAGGTAATCCTTTTGGATTAGGTCAAACAGTTACTTTTGGTATAATTTCAGCGTTAGGAAGATCTGGAATAAATATACATGGTATAGAAAATTTTATACAAACTGATGCTTCTATAAATAAGGGAAATTCTGGAGGAGCTTTAATAAATACTAAAGGAGAATTAATAGGAATAAATACTGCTATATTATCTCCTACTGGAGTAAATATAGGAATAGGTTTTGCAATACCAAGTAATACAATAAATGGTTTAATTAATCAAATAAAATATTATGGTAAAATAAAAAAAGATAATATTGGTATACATGGAATAACTATAGATAATTATATAAGTAAAAAAAATAATTTAAATATTAATTATGGTGTATTAATTAAAGAAATAGATGCTAATTCAATAGCAAAAAAATGTGGTTTATTAAAAAATGATATAATTTTATATATAAATAAATATAAAATAAAAAAATTTTCTGATTTAAAATATATTTTATTTATAAATTATTCATATAAAAAAAAAACTATACTAAAAATATTAAGAAACAATATTAATATAGATATATTAATAAAATTTTAAACTATATTTTTTTTATATTTGCTCCTAATTTAATTAATTTTTTTTCAAAATCTTCATATCCTCTGTATATATTATCTATATTATAAATAATACTTTCCCCTTCCGCTATACATGCTGCTATAATTAATGTTGCGGAAGATCTTAAATCATTTGTTATTATTTTTTTATGTCCATATAATTTTTTAGTATTATTACAAATTATAGTTTTTTTATTTATTATATTAAAAGTTGCTTTCATTTTAATAAATTGATTTATATGTGTTAATCTATTTTCAAATATATTTTCTGTTATTATACCTTTTTTTTTATTATTATTGGATAAAATATTTAATAAACAAATAAATGGTTGTAAATCTGTTGGAAAACCTGGAAATTCTTTAGTTTTTATTGATATAGAATTATATTTTATAGATGGAATTATTTTTATATAATTATTACCTATATTTATTTTATGACCTATTTTTTTTAATTTATATATTAATATTTTTAAATCATTTTTATATTCTATATTATTTAATTTAATAATTCCTCTAGATATACATGATGTTATTATAAAAGTTCCTAACTCTATTCTATCATATATTATATCATATATACCTCCTTTTAATTTTTTAACTCCAAATATTACTATTTTATTTTTAAATATTTTTATATTTGATCCTAAATAATTTAAAAATTTTATTGTTTCTAATATTTCTATATCTAAAGAACAATTATTAATTATAGTAATTTTATTAGATATAACTAATAAAAAAATTATATTTAATGTTACTCCTACACTTTTTTTTTCCATAGTTATTTCTTTAAATATTGTTTTATTATTTTCATTTTTTTTATTACAAAAAATTTTATTTTTATATATTTTTATATCTATATTAAATTTTTTTATATTTTTAATATGTAAATTTATTGGTCTATTACCTATTTTACATCCACCAGGTTTTATTGTAATAAATTTATTAAATTTTGATATTATAGGACCTAATAATAATATAGAGGATCTTATTTTGTTTATTATTTTAAAATTTATATTATATTTATTTATATAATTATTATTTATGTAACATATATTTTTATATATAAATATTTTGGATCCCATAAGTTTTAATATTTTTATTAATATTTTTACATCATTTATTATAGGTATATTTCTTATAATTATCATTTTATTACTTAATATACTAGCAATTAATATTGACATACAAACATTTTTAGATCCAGATATATTTATACTTCCACATAATTTTTTTTGTCCTATTATTTTAAATCTGTTTTTCATAAAATTATTTTATACTTTTTTTTATATTTTTAATAAAAAAAATATAAATGATTTAAAATATATTTTAATATTTATTTAAATTATTATACTATATAATAAAAAAAATATATTTTAAAAATATGAAAAAAAAAAATATTAATTTATCAATTAAAGGTATAAAAGATATATCTATTGATGAATTAAAAATATGGGATTATTATTTTGATATATTAAATAATATTTTAATTAGTTTTAATTATAGTAAAATACAATTATCTATATTAGAAAAGATAGATATTTTTAAAAATATAATAAAAAATGATTTAGAATATAATGTTTTTATAAAAAAAACTTATAATCTATTTGATAAAAATAATAAAGTATTAATTTTAAATCCTGAAGGTACAATACCATGTATAAAATATTGTATTTTAAATAATTTATATTATAAAAATAAAATAAATAAACTATATTATTTTAATCCTATATTTAGGTATGAAAATACTCAGTATATGAGATATAGAAAATTTTATCAATTTGGAATAGAGATTTTTGGTTCTAATAAAATAGAATATGAAATTGAACTTATTTATATAATATTTATTTTTTTTAAAAAAATAAATATTTTAAAATATTTAAAATTAAATATAAATAATATTGGAAATTATAATGATAGAATAAATTATTGTGATAATGTAATAAATTATTTAAAAAATAAATTTAATTATAATAATAATGATTTTATAATTAAAGAAATAAAAAAATACGATTTATCCATATTTTATAAAAAAAAAGATTTTTTTTATAATAAAAAAATACCTGTAATATATGATTATGTAAATAAATATTCTAAAGAAAAAATGTTTAATTTTATAAATTTTTTAAAATTTAATAATATAAATTATAATATAAATTATTTTTTATTTAGAGGATTAAATTATTATAATGATATAATTTTCGAATGGAATATAAATAAAATTTCAATATGTGGTGGAGGTAGATATGATAATTTAGTTGAAAAAATGTATAATAAAAATATTTATGCTTTAGGATTAGCTATAGGTTGGAATAGATTAATAAAATTAATATATGAAAAAAATGAAAATAAATATTTAAAATTAAATAATATAATATATATATATATATCTTGTATTAATTTTTTATGTATTTATACTATGATTAATATATATAATATTATATCAAAGGAAAATAATAAAATAATAATAGTTTTAGACTATTCATTAAAAACATTAAAAAAAAATTTGGAATTATCGTTTAAAAAAAAGTATAATATTTGTATATTAATTTATAAATTAAAAAATAATAATAATATAAAAATTTATATTAAAAATTTTAATTATAAATATACAAAAATATCTTCAATAAAAAATATATTAAAAGATTTAAAAATAAAATAAAAAAAATGAAAAATATAATAACAAAATCTAATTTTAAAATAATAATATTATTTATAATAATAATATTGATAATAATATTTAAAATTAAAAATAATGATAAAATAAGTAATTTAATTAAAAAAATTAATAATTATATTTTTAATTCTATTAATTTTATTAAAGAAAAAATTATTAATTTTTATTTGAATTTTATGTTTAAAAATTTTATAGATAAAGAAATAAATTTATCTATAAAATATATAAAAATTAATAAATTTATAGAAGCTGAAAAAAATTATAATTTTATCTTAAATAAAATTGAATATTATGAAAATAATTTTATAGAATATAAAAATATTATATTAATAAATTTAATACGTTTACAAATATTATTAAATAAATATAATGAAGCTTTTATAAATTTAAAAAAAATAAAAATTTTAAATAATTATTGGTATATAATAAAAATGTTATATAAAATTAATATTAATTTAATATTAGGAAATATTAATACATCTAAAAATATTTTAAAATTATTATTATTAAATTATAATTATGATAATTTATATATTAATAATATTTTATTATCTAAAATTAATATTTTAAATTTATTTAATGAATAATGAATTTAATTTCTATAATTGGTTATAATAATGTAGGTAAATCTTCTTTATTTTATAAATTATCAATTAAAAATATTAATAATTATAATAATTTTAAAAGTAATGATTTAATATTTAATTACTGTTTTTTTAATAAAAATATGATAATTACAGATACTTCAAATTTTGATTTTAATTTTAAAAATAAATTAAATTTAGAAATTTTTAATAATATAAGTACATTAATAAATAATTCTGATTTAATTTTATTTATAGTTGATGTAAATAATATATATTCTAATTTTAATAAAAAAATAAGTAATTTACTTATAAATAACAAAAAAAATATATTTTTATTAATAAATAAAATAGATTTAAATAAAAATTATAAATATAATATTAATAAAAAAAAGTTATATAATTTAAAATATGATTTTTTTTTTATTTCTATAAAAAAAAATATTGGTATAAATGATTTAATTTATAGTATAAATAATAAACTAAATAATAAAAAAGAAATAAATAATAGTAATTATTTAAATAAAATTAAAAAATTTATTATAACATCTAATAATAATAAAAAAAAAATAATAATAATTGGTAAAACTAATTCTGGTAAATCTACATTGTTAAATTCTTTAATTAATAATAAAAGAATGTTAGTTTCTGATATAGAAAATACAACTCTTAATATAATAAGTTCTGAAAATATAAATAAAAATATTATAGTTACTGATACATATGGAATAATTTATAAAGATAAATATAAAAATAAATATTTATTTAAGAATATATTAAAAAATATATATAATCACAATATTATGTTATATATATCATCATATTATGATTTAAATAATAATGATTTAAATATGATAAATTTATTTATTAATAATAATATTTACATACCTTTAATATTAATTATAAATAAAATTGATTTATTAAAAAACAAAAATGAAATTAATATTGTAAGAAGTAATATATTAAATAAATTAAAATTTGTAAAAAATAAAATAAATATTTTATTTATTTCTGCTATGAATAATATTGGTATAAATAAACTTTTTTTTTATATAAAATCTTTAAATATAAAAAAAATTTATAATAATAATAATATAAATATATTAAAAAAAATAATATTGGATTTAATTATTATTTATAATAAAAATAATAAAAAAAAAATAAATTTTAAAATCAATAATATTTATATTAATAATAACATTTTAAATATTATTATAAATAATAATATTAATATTAATGAAAATTTTAAGAGATTTATAATAAATAATATAAATAAAAAGATAGAAAAGGGATATATATTAAAAATTATTTATAAAATATATTAAAACTTTTAAAATAATTTATTTTATTTTTATATATTTTATTTATATATATATTATATATTATATTAATATTTATGTTTTTTATATATAAATATTTTTTTTTTATAAATTTTAATATTTTTTTAGATTTATATATAATAATTATTAACTTATTTTTAAAGTTATTTAATATATTTATAATATTTAATATTTTTTTAAAATTATATATATAATATATATTTTTTTTACCTTTAAAATAAAAAAGATTATTACTTAATTTTATTATATAAAATAAGTTATTTATATTTTTATTGTAAATATATTTTAATATATAGTTTGAAATTTCTACTATAGATATAGTTATAATTGGTATATTTTTATCTATAGATAATCCTATAGATAATAATATTCCTATTCTAGTACCAATAAATTTTCCTGGTCCAGTTATACATATAATTGAATTTATATCATTTAATTTTATATTATTTTTTAACAGTATAAAATTTATTAAATATAAAATATTTTCTAATTTAAAATTACAATTATTTTTATTTAATATTTTTACATCATTATTTTTAAATAATATTAAAAAATTTTCATATGATAAATTTATACATATAACATTATTCATTATAATATTTCTACATTTTTTGCAGATAATCCTTTATCTGTTTCTAATATTTCAAATTCTACATTTTGTCCTTCTATTAATGTTTTAAATCCATTGCAATTTATTGATGAAAAATGTACAAATATATCCTTTTCTTCATTATTTTCGTTTACTGTTATAAATCCAAATCCTTTGCTTTTATTAAACCATTTTACTATTCCTTTAGTTTTCATTTTTTACCTCTAAAAATATTTAATTGATTAAAATTATAATTTTTATATTCAATAATATATTTATTAATTAAATATATCATTTTATTTCTATTCTTATAAAAAATATCACAGGCTCCTCCGTTTATGATATTTTCAAAAGTTTTTTTATTTATTTTTTTACTTTTATGTAATCTTATATACATATTTAATAAATTTAAAAATATAGATTTATTTCTTATTTTTAATATTTCATTTATATTTGATTTTCCTAATCCTTTTATATATCCTAAACCACATATTATAGTATTTTTATTTATAGGATAAAAATTATAATGACTTTTATTTATATTTGGTTTTATAAATTTTATTCCTAAATTTATACATTCTTTTATTGTTTCATTTATTTTTTCTTTATTGTTATATAAATCATAATTTATTACAGAACACATATATTCTATAGTATAGTTAGATTTTAACCATAAAGTTTGATATGCTATTAAAGCATATGCTGTTGAATGTGATTTATTAAATCCATATCCAGCAAATTTTTCTATTATTTCAAAAATTTTATTTGCTAAATTAAAATTTATTTTATTTTTTTTAATAGCTCCATTTATAAATTTATTTTTTTGTTTATTCATCTCCTTAATTCTTTTTTTACTTATAGATATTCTAAAAATATCTGCTTCATGAGGAGAATAATCTGAAAATTTATTCGCTATTTGTATTATTTGTTCTTGGTATAATATTATACCATATGTTGAAAATAAAATATCTTTTAATAACAAATGTTCCATATTTTTTTCAGGATAATATATTTTTTCTATACCATTTTTTCTATTAATATAATTTTTTACCATACCTGAATTTAATGGTCCTGGTCTAAATAATGCTATTATATCAATAATATCTTTAAATTTATTTGGTTTAATTTTTTTTATTAATTTTTTTATACCATAAGATTCTAATTGAAATACTGAATTAGTTTTACATTTTAATAATAAATTAAAACTTTTTTTATCATTTAAATTTATATTATATATATCAAAATTGTTATTATATTTTTTATTTATTTCTTTTATTGTATTATCTATTATTGTTAAAGTTTTTAAACCTAAAAAATCAAATTTAACTAAACCTATTTTTTCGATATCATTTTTATCAAAATTAGTAATACTACTTTTATTATCTAAATCATAATCTATAGGAATTATATCATTTATTTTTATTGATGATATAATTATTCCTCCTGAATGTTTACTAACATTTTTTATAGTTCCTTCTATTTTTTTAGATATATCTATTAAATTTTTTATATCTTTATTATTTTTATATAAATTATATATTTCACAATTTTTATTATTTATTAAATCTTTTAATAATATATTTGGACCAAAAGGTATAATTTTAGAAATTTTATTTATAAATCCATAAGTATATCCTAAAACTTTTCCAACATCTTTTATAACTGATCTTGCGGTAAGTGTATTAAAAGTTATTATTTTAGAAACATTTTCATGTCCATATTTTTTTATTATATGTTTGATTACTAAATCTCTTTTTTCCATACAAAAATCTATATCTAAATCAGGCATAATTGTTCTTTCTAAATTTAAAAACCTTTCAAATAATAAATTAAATTTTATTGGATCTATTTTAGTTATATTTAAAACGTATGATACTAATGATCCTGCACCAGAACCTCTACCAGGTCCTACAGGTATATTATTATTATTTGCCCAATCTATAAATTCATAAACTATTAAAAAATATGAAGAAAATTTTTTTTCATTTATTATTTTTAGTTCTTCTTTTAATCTATTAAAATATATTTTATATTCTTTTATTTTTTCTAATTTATTTTTATATATTTTATTTTTTAATTTTTTAATTAAATTAATTCTACTATATCTTATTAATAATTCATGATTTTTTAAATTTTTACAATTTTTATATATTTTATTTGGTAATAATTTGTTTTTAAAATTTAATATTAAATTACATTTTTTAGATATTTCTAAACCATTTATTATTGATTCCTTAATATTATTAAATAAAAAGTTCATTTCATATATATTTTTAAAATATTGATTTTCATAATATATACTATTATTTTTATAACAATTAGAAGAATTATTATTATATATTGATACTTTTATCTGATGATATTCGTAATCTTCTTTATTAATAAATCTTACATTATTAGTAGAAACTAATGGCAGATCATATTTTATTGAAATATCTATATATTTATTTATTAAATTATTGTTATTTTTATTATTATTAATTTTATTAATTTCTAAATAAATATTATCTTTAAAAAATTTATTATAAAAAATTATATTTTCATCAATATTATAAATTTCATTATTAATAATAGATTTATATATAAAATTGTTTTTATAATCTAATATAATTATTATTTCTTTATTAAATTTTTTTAATATTTCATTTTCTATAAAAGGATATTTATTTTTTTTTTTATTTAAGTTAGCTATTGAAATTAATTTTATTATATTTTTATAACCAATTATATTTTTTGCTAGTAATGTTATTAAATAAAAATCATTTTTTTTATTATTTAATATTAATAAATCACAACCTATTATTGGTTTAATATTATTTTTACAACATTTATCATAAAATTTAATTAATCCATATAAATTATTAAAATCTGTTATTGCTAAAGATTTCATATTAAATTCTTTTGCCTTATTTACTAATTCATCTATTTTTATTAAGCTATCTATTATTGAATATTCAGTATGTACTTTTAAATGAACAAAATCATTTATTTTTTTATTATTCATTAAATATTAATATAAATATTGTTTATATTTAGTTTTATTAAGAAAAATAAATTATTTTTTTTTAGAATAAATAAAAATAATTTTTTGATATTTATTTTAGTTATTTATAATATTTTTATTTAAAAGTTTTATTTTATATTACCAAATTTTCTATTTCTTTTTGAATATGAAATTAATGATTCTATAAATTCTTTTTCTCCAAAATCTGGCCATAATACATCAGTAAAATATAATTCTGAATATGCTATATTCCATAATAAAAAATTACTTACTCTTTTTTCTCCTCCAGTTCTTATTAATAGATCTACATTAGAAAAATATTTATTATTTATAGAAATATATTTATTTATAAGAGATTCTGATATATAATTAATTTTTAATTTACCTGTTTTTAATTTATAATTAATTTTATTAAAAGCTTGTATTAAATCCCATTTTCCACTATAATTTATTGCTATATTAAGTATTAATTTATTATTATTTTTAGTTATGTTTTCTGTTTCTTTAATATAAAATATTAATTTTTTATTTAATAATTTTCTATTACCTATTATGTTAATTTTTATATTTTTTTTATTTAAATTATTTATTTCATATTTTAGTTTATTTAAAAATATATTCATTATATAATTTATTTCTTCTTTAGGTCTTTTATTAATATTTTCTATACTCATGACATATAAAGTTAACATTTTTAAATTATAATAAATTGATATATCTATAATTTTATTTATGGATTCTGTACCTTTTTTATGTCCAAAAGTTCTAGGTTTACCTTTTTTATTAGCCCATCTACCATTGCCATCCATTATAATAGCCACATGATTAGGTATTTTATTTATATTAAATTTCATATAATAAAAAAATATATTTTGTTTTTATATTTTATTTACTTCTAGTTCTTTTAATTTAAAAATTTTTTCTAATACAATAATATTGTTATTTGTAATTTTATTTATTTTATTAAAATTATAATTGTATTCATTTTTACTTATATTTTTATTTTTTAACATATTCTTATTTTTATTATTAAATAAATTTCTAATATTTCTTACTATTATTTTTTTATTTTCTAATTCATTTTTTATGTATCTTAATATTTTATTTTTTCTTTCTTTTGTATTTAATGGTAAATTTAATATAATACAATTATTATCTATTTTTATGTTAAAATCTAACTTCATATTTAATATTATCTTATTAATTTCTTTTATATATTTTGAATTATTAAATTTTATTATTAGTTCTTTATTATTTTTTAAAGAAAAATTAGAAATATCTTTTATATCTATATCTTTATTATTATCTTTTAATTTTATATTATAAAATAATTTTAATGGAATTTTGTTTATATATATATTATCTATTTGTTCTTGAAAATTATTTATTAAATTTTTTAATTTAATTTCTAAATCTTCATATATATTATTATACATAATTTATTATATTTTTTTAAAGTTATATATTATAATTTTGTTTTTTTCTAATAATTCTATTATTCTTATATTTTCATCAAAAATATATTTTTGATTATATAATGATTTTTTATATATAAATAATAATATTTTTTTTTTAATAATTTTATTATTTTTTATTATTTTTTTTAATACTTTTTTTTTATTTTCTATTATACTTTTAGGTATATTATTATAATCTAAATATTTAATATTATTTGAAATTATTTGAATTGATATTTTTTTAATTATTTCTATTTTATTTTTATCTAATATATTGCATGATATTATAGTTGCATATTTATTAATATGATTATATTCATAAATATATTCTCCAAATAAATAATAAAAATCATTTAAAAATATATTTTCTTTAAATATTTTTGATAAATATAAAATATATTTTTTTATTTTAAAATCATTATTAATATTAATAATTTTATTTTTTAATATATACTTTTTTAATTTATTTATAAATTTTAAAATTATTTCATTTTTTAATGTAAAATCTGTTTTACTATATATTTTAATAATAAATCCATATTTTTTATCATTTGATGAACCTGAGATAACTTTATTTTTATAATTTTTTATATTTATATTATTTATATTTTTAAATAATGTTTTATTTTTTTTTTTTTTTATAAAATTAATACATTCAGAAATAGAAAATCCATATTTTAATCTTATATTTTTTATTAATTCTATATAATTTTTATTCATTTCTTTTAATGTTTATTTGTTTTTTAAATATTAAATCTAAACATATATTTATAGATTTTATAGAATCATCATTTGCAGGTATTACATAATCTATATTTTTTATATTAGAGTTTGTATCTGTAATTGCAAAGGTTATTATATTTTTTTTTTTAGCTTCTTTTATAGCAGTACTTTCTTTATTAGAATCTATTACAAATATTGCTTTTGGTAATTCATTCATTCTTACTATTCCAAATAGATTTTTTTTTAGTTTTTTAAAATTATTTTTTCTATTTAATATTTCTTTTTTGGTATAATATTCATTATTAATATTATTTTTTATTTCTATATACATTTTTTTTAATTTATCTATAGATTTTTTTACTATATCCCAATTAGTAATCATTCCTCCTATCCATTTATTAATAATAAAATATTGATTTAATTCAAAAGCAATTTTTCTAATAGAACTTCTTACTTGTTTTTTTGTTCCTATAAATAATATTTTTTCATTATTATCTATTATATTATTTATAACACTTTTAGATTTATTTATACATTTTAAAGTTTTATCTATATTTATGATATGCATATTATTATATTTACAATATATGAAATTTTTCATACTTGGATTATAAAATTTAGTTTTATGACCTATGTGAACTTTAGCTTTTAGTAAATTATTAATATTTGACATAATTTTTTTTTAATATGAATTATAATGATTATATCAGTTTATTATAATAAATTTAAGTATATTGTAAAATATAATGATAAAAATATATTCTAATAAAGAAATAAATAAAGTAAAAAATTCATGTTTAATAGTATCTGAAACTATAAATATGATAAAAAATTATATAAAACCTAATATAAGTACAGGGTACATAGATGAGATATGTAATAATTATATTATAAAAAAAAAAAAATCTTATCCAGCTCCATTAAATTATAAAGGTTTTCCAAAATCAATTTGTACTTCAGTAAATGATACAGTATGTCATGGAATACCATCTTATAATGAAATATTAAATAATGGAGATATAATAAATATAGATATATCAGTATTAAAAAATGGATTTTATGGTGATGCTTCTAAAACATTTATTGTAGGAAAAGAAAGTAATTATTTATCTAAAAAAATATGTTATATAGCAAAAAAAAGTTTAGAATTATCAATAAAAATATTAAAACCTGGATTAAAAATAAAAGAAATAGGTAATTTAATACAAAAATATGTTAATAATAATGGATTCTATGTTGTAAGAGAATATTGTGGTCATGGAATAGGAAGAAAATTGCATGAAGAACCTTTTATACAACATTGTTATAATAATAACAATGAAATATTAAAACCAGGAATGATTATTACAATAGAACCTATAATAAATTCTAAAAGTAGATATATAAGAGTAATGAAAAATGGATGGACTGTTAAAACAATAGATAAAGGATTATCAGCACAATATGAAAATACAATATTAATAACTAAAAATAATTATGAAATTTTAACTAATATATAATTTTAAAATAGGGTATCAGGATTCGAACCTGAGAATGACGGGATCAAAACCCGTTGCCTTAAACCTCTTGGCTATACCCTAATTTACGGGAAGAGAGATTCGAACTCACAAATACTAGATTCTAAGTCTAGCGCGTATACCAATTTCGCCATTCCCGCATTAGCTATGACAGGAATTGAACCTGTGACTTCAGCATTATGAATACTGTGTTCTAACCAACTGAACTACATAGCTATATAATTAATTATATCAATAAATTAATATAAATTCAAAATAAAAATGAAAAATAATTTTATATTTAAAATAATAAATGAAGACTTAAAAAAAAAAAAACATTTAAAAATAAAAACTAGATTTTCTCCTGAACCTAATGGTTATTTACATATAGGACATATAAAATCAATTTTTTTAAATTATTTTATTTCTAAAAAATATAATGGAATTTTTAATTTAAGAATAGATGATACTAATCCGTGTACTTCTAAAAAAAGATATGTTGATTGTATAATAAAAGATTTAAAATGGTTAAATATTAAATTTGATTGTTTAAAATATTCATCTGATTATTTTAAAAATATATATAATTTTGCTATATATTTAATTAAAAATAAATTAGCTTATATTGATTCTCTTGATAAAAAAAATATAAGAAAATATAGAGGAAATTTTTATAATTTAGGTATTAATAGTCCATATAGAAATAGAGATATAGAAGAAAATTTGTATTTGTTTAATAAAATGAAAAATGGATTCTTTAATGAAAATAAAATATGTTTAAGATTAAAAATGAATATGAAATCAAAATTTATTATATTAAGAGATCCTATTATATACAGAGTAAAATTTGAAAAGCATTTTAGAACAAATTATGATTGGATTATATATCCAACATATGATTTTTCTCATTGTATATGTGATTATTTAGAAAAAATAACTCATTCTTTATGTACATTAGAATTTGTAGAAAATAATATTATATATAAATGGATATTAAATAATATAAATATTAATAAAGAATATATACCAATGCAATATGAGTTTTCTAGATTTAATATAGAATATAATATATTATCTAAAAGAAAAATTAATAATTTAATAAATAATAATTTAATAAGTAATGAAAAAGACAAAAGACTATTAACTATATTTAGTATTAGAAAAAGAGGATTTGATAAAAATTCAATTATTAATATATTTAAAAATATAGATATAAATAAAAATGAAAGTATTTATAAATTTAGTATATTTACTAAAAATATAAGAAATTCTATAGAAAAGGATAGTTTAAGATTAATATCTATATTTAATCCTGTATTAATAATAATAAAAAATTTGAATTCTGAAGAATATATTAATATTCCTAATAATCCATATTATGATAAATATGGATATAGAGTTTTTATATTTACTAAGTATATATATATAGATTATATAGATTTTATAAAATATTTTTATGATATAAAAAATAATACTATAATTAATAGTATAATAAAATTAAAATATTCTTATATCATAAAACCAATAAATTTTTATATTAATAATAATAATAAAATTGTTTTTTTTTGTAAATATTATAAAAATACATTAAATAAAATATTTTTATTAAATAAAAAAGTAGATTGTATTATACATTGGTTATCTCATAAAAATATAAAAAAAGCTAAAGTTTATATTTATAAAAATTTATTTACTTATAAAAATATAAATAATGTTAAAAATTATATTAATAAATTAAATAATAATTCTATATACAATATATATGTTTACATAGAAAATAACAAAAACATTTTAAATAATAAAATATATCAACTAGAGAGAATAGGTTTTTTTAATATAAAGTTAAAAAAAAATATATTGTTATATTTAATTGTAGAAATTAAAAATAATAAATTCATTTAGTTTTATTATACTATTAATTTATTTTTTTTTATTAAATTAATAGTATATAAAATATTATTTTTTATTTATGTATATATATTATATTTTCTTCTTTATTTAATTTTATTATTAAAACTCCTTTGGTATTTCTTTTAGTTTTATTAATTGAATTAGAATTTATTTTTAATAAATAACCTAAATTAGTAAATATTAATATATTATCATTATTGTTTAAACTTAAAGTATTTTTTAATTTTCCAATTTTATCAGATAATTTAATAGATTTTATACCTTTTGTTAATCTTGATTTTTTTATATATTCTTTTTCATGTGTTATTTTTCCAAAACCTTTTTCAGTTATATTAAATATATAATCATTTGTTTTTATTAATAATATAGATATAACTATATCAAAATTTGATAATCTAATACTTTTTATACCATAGCTATTTCTTGTTGTATATTTTATTATATTTTTATTAAATCTTAAAGATTTACCATTTTTTGTAAATATTATTATATCTTTATCATTATCATCATCATCAAATACATTAACATTAACTATTTCATCATTATTATTTAATTTCATAATTAATATTCCATTAGATCTTATTTTTTTAAAAAGAGTTAATTTTATTTTTTTTATAAAACCTAATTTTGTACAAATTATTACTGATTTATCAAATTCATTATTATGTATACTTAATATATAATTTATATTTTCATTTTTTAATATAGAAATTATATTATTTATATTTTTATTTTCATTACAAAGTTTTATGATATTTTCTGTTTTATATGAATAAATTTTACCTAAATTTGTAAATATTAATAATATACTACTTATATCTGTTAAACAAATTTTATTGATTTTATCATTATTAAATATTTTTGTTATTAATTTACCTTTGCATTTTCTATTTTGTATTTTATATTCATCAATCTGTTTATATTTTATATATCCATTATCTGTTAATATTATAAAAAAATTTTTATTCATTATTTTATTATTGTTTTTATTGTTAATATTTTTTATATTATTTTCATCATTATAAATAACTTTAGTTATTCTATTATCAAAATATTCTTTTTTTATTTTTAATAATTCTTCTATTATATAATTATTTAATTCATTTTTGTCATTTAATATTAGTTTATATTTATTATTAATATTATTTATATATTCATATTCTTGTATAATTTTATTATATTCTATATTCATTAATTTACTAATTTTTAGATTTAGTATAGATTTAATTTGTTCTTTATTAAATCTAAAAGAATTATTATTATTTTTGTTTTTAATATTATTTATTAATAATTCATTATTTATATTTTTATAATTATTTATTATTTTTATATTTAAATTATTAATATTTTTTATTAAATCTTTATATTTTTTAGAATTTATTATTATATTTATTAAATTATTTATATTATATATTGCTATTATTATTCCTTCAATTATATTCATTCTTTTTAAATTATTTTTGAATATATTATAAATTTTTTTTTTAATTATATATTTTCTATAATTTATAAAAGATTCTATTAATTCTTTTAAGTTAAATCTTTTTGGTTTATTATTATATAACGCAATCATATTTATACTATAATTAATTTTCAATTTAGTTTTTTCGAATAATTCATTTAGAATATTATATGGAATATAATTTTTCTTTATTTCTATTATTATTCTTAATCCGTTTTTATCTGATTCGTCATATATATTAGATATTCCATTTATATATTTATTTTTTATTAATTTTACTATTGATTCTATTAATTTTAATTTATTAACTTGATATGGTATCTCATATACAATAATTGAATTATTAGTTATTTTTACTTTTGATTTTATTACAAATTTACCATATCCATTTTTATATATATTTAATATATTATCATTTTTATTTATTATAATTCCTGATGTCGGAAAATCTGGAGCTATTATTATTTTATTTAAATCTTCTATTGATATATTTGGATTTTTAATTAATTCTATACATCCATCTATAACTTCATTTATATTATGAGGAGGTATATTTGTTATTATTCCTACAGCTATACCATATGTACCATTTATTAATAAATTAGGTATTTTGCTTGGTAATATTTTTGGTATATTTTCTGTTCCATCATAATTTTTTTCAAATTCTATTATATTATCATTTAAATCACTAAATAATTCATGACATATTTTAGACATTTTTATTTCTGTATATCTCATAGCTGCAGCTGGATCTCCATCTATTGATCCAAAATTACCTTGGCCATCTATTAAAGGATATCTTGATGTAAATTTTTGTACCATTTTGATTATAGAATTGTATACAGCAATATCTCCATGAGGATGATATTTACCTATAACATCACCAACTATTCTTGCAGATTTTTTAAAAGGTTTATTATAATAATTATTTAATTTATACATAGAATATAATATACGTCTATGTACAGGTTTTAAACCATCTTTAGAATCAGGTATAGCTCTATTTGTAATAACTGATATAGAATATTTTATATATAAATCTTTTAATTCATTTTCTATAAAATTTTTATTATTTGTAGTATCTTTTATATTCATTTTTTTTTATTAATATTTATTAATATTTAAATTTACTAATTACAATAAATAATATATTATATTTTTATTAAAATAATTATATAAATTAAATAAAAAAAAAATATGGCAAGTAAAGGAATAAATAAAGTTATATTAATTGGTAATATTGGACAAGATCCTGAAGTTAGATATACATCAAATGGTAATGCTATAACAACTGTTAATTTAGCTACTTCAGATAAATGGAAAGATAAACAAACTGGTGATTTTAAAGAAAAAACTGAATGGCATAGAATAGTTTTTTTTGGTAAACTAGCAGAAATATCTGGAGAATATTTAAAAAAAGGTTCTCAAATTTATATAGAAGGACAATTACAAACAAGAAAATGGAAAGATCAAAATGATAATAATAAATATATAACAGAAGTTGTAGTTAGTGCTAGAGGAACATTAAAAATATTAAGTAGTAAAAATTTTAATAAAAATTCTAATTATAATGCAAATAATAAAAAAATAAATGTTAATGAATTTGAAAAATCAGAAAATAGTTTAAAAAATAAAAATGAAAATAATAGTAATGAAGAAAATGATATTTCAGATGATATAAGTGATGATTTTGAAGATGATGATATACAATTTTAAATTATTAATTTGATATAATGCAATTAATTATAATAATTATGTTATTTAATAATAAATTTAATAAAATATTATTATTATAATTTATTTTATTATTTTTTGATATTTTTTTTATTAAAAAATTTAAAACTATATCTAATATATTTAATATGTTAAAATTTAATAAATTTGAAAAATTATAATTATTAAAAATTAAAAACTTATACTTATATATATTATATAAATAGTATATTAGTATAAGTTTTAACATAGAAAATCCTAATGGATAATCCGAAAGTAAATCATATAATATACTAGCTATTAAATTTTTATTTATTATAACAAAATTATTTAAATTTAAATCATTATATTTTATAAAATTACTTATTAATAATAAATTTATATTTTTAAAAAAAATATTTTTTAAAAAATAATTTATTATATATTGTATTATTATTAATATAATCATTATTTTAATATTATTAAGTAATTTAAATTATTAAAATTTGACATTGGTTTTATTAGTATATTAAGTTCTTTATTTTTTTTAAATATTTTATATATTTTTCCTATAGGATAACCTTCTGGGTATTTTTTGTCTAATCCTGTTGATATTAGTAAATCATTTTCTTTTATGTTATTTTTATCATGATATAATAAAAATTTTTTTTTTATATATAACATATTATTATAGTATGGATGTTTATATAATATCAATTGTATATTATTTCTTGCTATTTTTGATATTATTGGATTTTTATTATTTAGTATTGTAGAAATAATACTATTATTATCATTTATTTTTGTTATTTGACCTATTATTCCATTTTCATCTATTACAGGTTGTCCTATATATAAATTATCTTTTTTTCCTTTATTTATAACTATAAAAGTATAATTATTATCATAATATATTACTTTAGATATTATAAAATCATATTTTTTTATAATATCCATATTAAGTATTTTTCTTAAATTTTTATTTTCTATTTCAAAAAAAATATTTTTATTGTTTATTGCTCTATATTTTATTATTTCTTTTTTTAATATATTATTTTCTTTTATTAATTTTCTATTATTATTATAATTGCATATATTATAATTATATATATTTTCTATATAATTAAAATATTTTCTTATTTTATTAGATATTATATTTATATATATATTTCTTAAAAAATTAATTTCATTAGATTTATTATCTATTATAAATATTGTTAAAGATAATAAAAATATTAATATTATATATAGTTTATAATTTTTTTCTTTATAAAAAATATTTCTATTTATCATAATATTTTATAAAAAAAAATTAATCTTCACTAAATAGTGTATGATCATATATATCAAACATTTCTAGAGCTTTACCTCCTCCTTTAGCAACACATGTTAATGGATCTTCAGCTATTTTTACAGGTATTCCTGTAGATTTATAAATTAATAAATCTATATTATTTAATAAAGCCCCTCCTCCTGTTAAAATTATTCCATTTTCTGCTATATCAGATGATAATTCTGGAGGACATTTTTCTAAAGCTGTCATTATAGAAAGAACTATATCAGATAATGGTTCTTTTAATGATTCTAATATTTCATGCGAATTTAATAATATTGATTTTGGTATACCTTCTGCTAAATTTCTTCCTTTTATTTCATATGTTTTGTTATTATTATCGCTTTTATAAGCTATTCCTATTTCATTTTTTATTTTTTCAGCAGTAGATTCACCTATTAAAGAACAATATTTTTTTTTTACATAATTTATTATGTGTTCATCAAATTTATTTCCACCTACTCTTATTGAAGATGAATATACTATTCCATTTAATGATATTATAGCAACTTCAGTAGTTCCTCCTCCTATATCAACTATCATAGATCCTACTGCTTCTGAAACTGGTAAACCAGCTCCTATCGCTGCTGCCATTGGTTCTTCTATTAAAAAAACATCTTTAGCTCCAGCTCCTTGAGCAGATTCTCTTATAGCTCTTCTTTCTACTTGAGTAGCTCCTACTGGAACACATACTAATACTCTTGGGCTAGATTTTATAAAATTATTATTATGTACTTTTTTAATAAAAAACTGTAACATTTTTTCTGTTACAAAAAAATCAGCTATTACACCATCTTTCATAGGTCTTATTGCTGATATATTATTAGGAGTTCTTCCTAACATTTTTTTCGCAGCAAATCCTACTGCTGCTATATTTTTGGGAAATCCAGATTTATCTTGTCTTATAGAAACGACTGATGGTTCATTCAATACTATTCCTTTACCTTTTACATAAATTAAAGTATTTGCAGTTCCTAAATCTATTGATATATCATTAGAGAATATATTAATAGTTTTTTTAAATATTCTATATATTTTATTTATTATATTTATATCATTTATATTATACATTTTTTTTATATTTTGAAACATATTCTAAAGCATATAAATATCCATCTATACCAAAACCACATATAATTCCTAAAGCTATATCTGATAAATAAGAAAATCTTCTAAATTGTTCTCTAGAATATATATTAGATATATGTATTTCTATAATAGGAATTGAAACAGCTAGTATGGCATCTCTTATAGATATACTGGTATGAGTTAAAGAAGCTCCATTTATTAATATAAATTCAATTTTATTTTTTTTAGAACTATGTATATACTTAATTATTTTTGATTCTGAATTAGATTGTATATGATAAAGATTAATATTTAATTCTTTTGATTTATTTTTTAATTTATTTATTAATTCTTTTAATGTTAATTTACCATATTTTTCTACTTCTCTAGTACCTAATAAATTTAAATTAGGTCCATTTATTATTAATATATTTTTCATTTTATTTTTTTAAATTTACACCCTACAGGATTTGAACCTGTAACCTGCGACTTAGAAGGTCGCTGCTCTTCCATTGAGCTAAGAGTGCAAAATATATTTTTTTTATATATATAAGATATTATTAATATTTAATAAAATCAATATGTATTATGTTATTTTTTATAGGATTTATTTGAATTTCTTTTATATAAACTATAATTTTTTTTTTATTTTTTTTATCAATAAGATATATTTTTTTTAAATTATTATTATATATTTTTTTTATATTTTCATGAAATTTATTTTTTATATTTATTTTAAGATTAATATTTTTTGAGTATATTATTGCTGGTATATATTTATTTTTTCTGTAATTATAATTATTTATTTTACCACTTTTTTTTCTTATTATATATTCTATTATATTTTTATTATTTAAATTATTGTATTTTTCCATATTATTATATAGTATTTTTTTTTACCTTTTATTATTATTGTATATTTATCATATAATAAATCATTTTTTGTAAATTTATATTTGAAATCAAATATTTTATTACCGTTAATTTTTATTCCGCCTGATATTATAATGTTTTTTGCCTTACTTTTAGATTTTATTACATCAAGTTTTAATAATGTATCTATTAAATTTATTCCTAATTTTAAATATATTTTATTTATACCTATATTTATTAAATAATTTATTTTTTTTTTACTTATATTTATAATATTATTATTTTTATTATAACTTTTATTTAGAGAAAAATTTTTATTTATATTTTTTTCATATATTATTTTTACTAAATGATTAGCTAATATTTTTTTACATTTTATAATATTATCAATATTTTTATTTTTTTCTAATTCGTATATATAATTTAAATCATAAAAAGTTAGCATTTTGAATAAATCAAATATTTTATTATCTTCTATATTTAATATATATTGATATAATTCATAAGGAGTAGTTTTTTCTTTATCTAACCATATTATTTTTTTCTTATTTATATTAGATTTTCCTAATTTAAATCCTTTTTTATCTGTTAATATAGGAAAAGTTAATCCAAATACTTTTTTATTATATAATTTGTATATTAAATTTATTCCAAAATTTATATTAGAAAATTGATCTGAACCTCCTATTTGCAATTTTACATTATTTTGTTTATACATTTTTAAAAAATCATAGCTTTGTAACAGTACATATGAAAATTCTTTAAATGATATATTATTATTATTTTCTAATCTTTTTTTTATGAATTTATTATTTATAATTTTTTTTATTGAAAATAAATTACCTATATAATATATAAAATTTATTATATTTATTTTATTAAACCATTCTGAATTATTAATAATATTTACTTCAAATTTATTTATATATGAAAATTTTTTTATTTGATCTATTATTTTTTTTTTGAATTTATTTATTTCATCTTTAAATATTATTTTTCTATTTTTATTTTTAAAACTTGGATCTCCTATTAAAGAAGTTGAATCTCCTATTAAAATAAATATTTTATTACCATAATTATATAATCTTTTTAATAACGTTAATGATAATAAATGTCCTATATGTAGACTGTCATATGTTAAATCATAACCACAATATATATTTAAATTTTTATTATTTATATATTCTTTTAATTCTTTTTCATTAGATATTTTATATATTAATTTTCTATTATATAAATCATCTATAAAATTTTTGTTTAATATCATATATGTATTTTTTATATTATTGTAATATACTGTATTATAAAAATTATATAAGACTTTTATTAAGTTATGCACTTTCATAAAAATGTTATATTTAAATTATTATTTATATTTATAACTTTTTATATAATATTTAATTTATATATAAAAAATTTAAATTCTTATATATCAAATTATTTACAAAATAAAAATAATAATTTTTTATTATATAGTAAAATATTCAAAATTTCTAAGAAAAAAAATTTTTATAAAAATAAAATAATTGATATATTATTAAATCATAATTATAATTTATCTAAATTTATATTAAAACCAGGAGATTTAATAATAAATAAAAATAATTTAATTTTTTATCATAGATATTTTAATTATATAAAAAAAATAGATAAAAATCTTATTATAAAAATAAAATTTAAAAATAATAAATTATATAAAATTATAAATATATGTAAAAATAAAAAAATAAATAAAATCTTAATAAATCCTATTATAATAAATTTAATTAATTATGATAAAAAAAGTAATATAAATTATTGTAATTTTATTTTTAATATAAATATCTTTCCTAGAATATTACTAGATATACTTATTTTAATAGAAGATAAAAATTTTTATAATCATTATGGTATAAATTTTAAATCTATTATAAGAGCATTATTACAAAATATTTATAAATTAAAATTTATGCAAGGAGCAAGTACTATTACTCAACAATTATCAAGAAATATATTTTTAAATAATAAAAAAAATATTATAAGAAAATTAAAAGAAATTTTTATATCATTTTGTATAGAAAAAAATATTAATAAAAATAGAATAATAGAATTATATCTAAATAAAGTATTTTTAGGTCAATCAGGTAATATAAAAATAAATGGTTTTTATTTAGCAAGTTTATATTATTATAATAAATATATTTATGAATTGAATATAAATGAATTAATAATTCTTGTAAGTATGTTAAAAGGTTTAAATTATAATCCAATAAGAAATTATAATTTATCACTAAATAGAAGAAATATGATTTTATTAAAATTAAAAAATAATGATCTTATAAATGAAAAATTATATTATCAATTAGTTAATAAAAAAATAAAAATTAATTTAAATAATAAAATAAAAAATAAATATTGGTGTTATACAAGTAAAGTGTATAAAGAAATAAAAGATATAAAATATGATTTTAATTTTAATAATAATTATGAAATATTTAGTAATATAGATATATTAAAATATAATTCTTTTAAAAAATCTATAAATATTTTTAATAAAAAGAATAATTATAAAAATTTTGATTTTTTAAGTATAATGGTAAATAAAAGAGGAAAATTAATAAACTTATTTTATTCTTTAAATTTTAATATTATTAATAATATAAATAAAATTTATAAAAAAAAACATATAGGTTCATTAATTAAACCTATATTAAATTCCATAATATTAGATGTACCTTTTAATTTTAGGTTAGATACTAATATACCAAATAGCAAATTATATATAGAAGATAATAATAATAAATGGATTCCTAAAAATCATAATGAATTTTATAGTAATAATGTTACTTTATTAGATTCTCTTATAAATTCTTTAAATATACCTTATATTAATATAGGTTATTATATAGGATTAAAAAATGTTTTAAAAAAAATATATTATTTTTTAGAAGATAAAAATATACTTAAATTAAATAATGATTCTATTTTTATAGGTTCTTTAGATTTATCTATAATTGAATTATCTCAAATATATCAAACTATATATAATAATGGAAATTTGATAAAAATTGGTTCAATAAAATATATTATTGATAATAATAATAATATAATATATAGTAATAAATATAATATATTTAAAAAAATAATTTCTAATAGATCTTGTTTATTAACATTATATAATATGAAAAAAGTTACAGAATTAGGTACAGCAGTAAAATTAAATAAATTTAACTTTTTAAATATATTTAGTAAAACAGGTACTACTAAAAATTATATTAATAATTGGTTTATAGGTATAGATGGTGAAGATATTTGTATTATATGGATAGGAAATTATAATAATATTAAAAATTTTAATTTTAAACCAATAAATATATACTTTGAATATTTAAATAATTATAAATATAATTTAAAAAATATATTATAAAATACTTTTAGTTTTAAAAAATAAATATATAATATTTATTAATAATTTAATTTTTTTTAAAATATAAATACATAGGAAAATTATGAACAAAATAATAGGTATAGACTTAGGAACAACTAACTCCTGTGTTTCTGTTATAGAAAATAATAAACCAAAAGTTATAGAAAACAGTGAAGGAGATAGAACAACACCATCAGTTGTTGCTTATACTAAAGATGGTGAAGTTTTAGTAGGTCAATCAGCTAAACGTCAAGCTATAACAAATCCTAAAAATACATTATTTGCTATAAAAAGATTAATAGGAAAAAAATTTAGTGATATTAGTAATAAAATGGATATAAATGTAATGCCTTATAAAATAGTAGAATCAGATAACGGAGATGCATGGGTTGAAGTTGATAATAAAAAAATAGCACCTCAACAGGTATCTGCTGAAATATTAAAAAAAATGAAAAAAACAGCAGAAGATTATTTAGGTGAAAAAATAAGTGAAGCAGTTATAACTGTGCCTGCTTATTTTAATGATACTCAACGTCAAGCTACAAAAGATGCTGGTAAAATAGCTGGATTAGATGTTAAAAGAATAATAAATGAACCAACAGCTGCGGCTTTAGCATATGGATTGGATAAGAATTTAAGTAATAGTAAAATAATTGCTGTTTATGATTTAGGTGGTGGTACATTTGATATTTCTATAATAGAAATTGATGAAGTTGATGGAGAAAAAACTTTTGAAGTTTTATCTACAAATGGTGATACTAATTTAGGAGGTGAAGATTTTGATTCTAAAATAATAAATTATTTATTAAATGATTTTAGAATTACTAATAACATAGATTTAAGAAATGATGCTTTATCTATGCAAAGATTAAAAGAAGCTTCAGAAAAAGCTAAAATAGAATTGTCATCTTCTAATCAAACTGAAATTAATTTACCTTATATTACAGCTGATAATACAGGACCTAAACATATAAATATAAAAATTACTAGAGCAAAATTAGAATCTTTAGTTGAGGATTTAATAGATAAAACTATGGAACCTATTAAAATAGCTTTAAAAGATGCTAATTTAGATATTTCAAAAATAGATGATATAATATTAGTTGGTGGTCAAACAAGAATGCCTTTAGTTCAGAAAAAAGTACATAATTTTTTTGGAAAAGAAGCTAAAAAAGATATTAACCCTGATGAAGCTGTTTCTATAGGTGCTTCTATACAAGGTGGAGTATTATCAGGAAAAGTTAAAGATTTATTATTATTAGATGTTACTCCTTTATCTTTAGGTATAGAAACAATGGGAGGAATTATGACAATATTAATATCTAAAAATACTACTATACCAACTAAACATAGTCAAATTTTTTCTACAGCAGAAGATAATCAGTCAGCTGTTACAATACATATATTACAAGGAGAAAGAAAAAGAGCTATAGATAATAAATCATTAGGTCAATTTAATTTAGATGGTATAGCTCCAGCTATGAGAGGTGTACCTCAAATAGAAGTTACATTTAATATAGATGTTGATGGTATTTTACATGTTTCCGCTAAAGATAAAAATAGTGGTAAGGAACAAAGTATAACTATAAAATCTTCTTCAGGTTTAAGTGAGGAAGAAATTAAAAAAATGATACATGAAGCAGAATTAAATTTAGATTCAGATAAAAAATTTGAAGAATTATCATTAATTAAAAATCAAGCTGATAATTTATTACATAATATTAAAAAACAACTAAATGAAGTTAATGATATTATAGATTCAAATGATAAAAATAATATAGATAAATATATATTAGAATTAGAAGATTCATTAAAAACAGATAATAAAGAAATTATAGAAGAAAAAATAAAAAACTTAATACAAAATTCAGGTAAATTATCAGAATTAATTAATAAAAAAAATAATGATAATAAATCATCAACAACAAAAGATGTATCTGATGCTGAATATGAAGAAGTAGATAAAAATAGTAATGAAAATAATAAATAATTTTTTTTATTAATAAAAAAAAAATAAAATTGTAAATATATGTCAAAAAAAAAAGATTATTATCAAATTTTAGGTGTATCTAGAAATTCTGATGATAAAGAAATTAAAAGAGCATATAAACGTTTAGCTATTAAATATCATCCTGATCATAATCAGGGTGATATAAAGTCAGAGGAAAAGTTTAAGGAAATAAAAGAAGCTTATGAAATATTAATAGATCCTAAAAAAAGATCACATTATGATAAGTATGGTAATGAAGATTTTTCTTACGAAAATTCAAATGATGGATTTGATTTTAAAAGTGATTCATTTGGTGATATATTCGGTGATATATTTAGTGATATATTTAATAATAATACTAATAATTATAGTTCTAAAAATTGTGATATAAAATGTAATTTAGAAATAGATTTAGAAGATTCAGTATCTGGATCTATAAAAAATATAGATGTGATGGTTTTAGATATTTGTGATATATGTGGTGGTACTGGATCTAAAGATCGTAAATTACATAATTGTTTATATTGTAAAGGCCAAGGTAAAATACAAATAAAACAAGGTTTTTTTATAGTTCAACAAATATGTAGTCATTGTAATGGTAATGGTAAAACAATTAAGAATCCTTGTAATAAATGTTATGGTAAATCTTATATAAAAAAAAATAAAAAATTTTCTATAAAATTACCTATGGGAATAAATACAGGTGATTATATAAAAATAACTGGAGTAGGTAATATATATAAAAATAATAAAAGAGGTGATATATATGTTTATATAAAAGTTAAATCACATCCCATATTTTATAGAGAAAATGATAATTTATGTTGTGAAGTTCCTATTAATTTTTCTATTGCTGCTTTAGGAGGTGAAATAGAAATTCCTTTTTTAAATAATAAAAATATAAAATTAAAAATACCTTATGAAACTCAAACTGGAAAATTATTAAGAGTTAAAGGTAAAGGTGTTAATAATATTAAAAAAAATATAATTGGAGATCTGTTATGTAAAGTAATAGTTGAAACTCCTGTAAATTTAAATGATAAACAAAAAAAAATCTTAATAGATTTAGATAATTCTTTTAAAAATAATAATAATCAAAATAGTCCTAAATATAAAACTTTTTTTGATAAAGTTAAAAATTTCTTTAGTAATTTATAAGAATTTTATTTAAAAAAAAATATGGAAGAAAAAAAAAAATTTTTAGATTTAGCATTATTACATATAGAAAAACAATTTGGTAAAGGATCAATAATGAAGTTAGGAGAAGATAAATCTATGATGGATATGGAATCTATATCTACTGGTTCTATATTATTAGATGAAGCTTTAGGAGTTGGAGGTTTACCTTTAGGTAGGATAGTGGAAATTTATGGTCCTGAATCATCTGGAAAAACTACTTTAGCATTACAAATAATAGCTAAAGCTCAAGAAGAAGGAAAAATATGTGTTTTTATAGATGCTGAACATGCATTAGATCCCATTTATGCTAGTAAGATTGGGGTTAATATAAATGAATTGTTATGTTCTCAACCAGATACAGGAGAACAAGCTTTGGAAATATGTGATATTTTAGTTAAATCTCAATCTGTAGATGTTATAGTAATTGATTCTGTAGCTGCATTAGTTCCAAAAGCTGAAATAGAAGGAGATATAGGAGATTCACATATAGGATTAACAGCTAGAATGATGAGTAGAGCAATGAGAAAATTAGCTGGAAATTTAAAAAATTTTAATACTTTATTAATATTTATAAATCAAATAAGAATGAAAATAGGAGTTTCTTTTGGTAGTTCTGAAACTACTACTGGAGGTAATGCTTTAAAATTTTATGCTTCTATTAGATTAGATATAAGAAAAATAGGATTAGTTAAAGATGGTGATAATATAATAGGAAATCAAATAAGAGTTAAAGTTGTTAAAAATAAAGTATCTGTTCCATTTAAACAAGCTGAATTTGAAATTATATATGGATTTGGTATAAATATATATGGAGAATTAATAGATTTAGGTATAAAACATAAATTAATAGAAAAATCTGGTTCATGGTATAGTTATAATAATGAAAGTATAGGTCAGGGTAGAGTAAATGTTTGTAAATTTTTAAAATTAAATAAAAATATTTTTGATTCATTAAATAGTAATATAAAAAAAATATTATTTGGTAAATAAAAAAAAAATATGTTTTTATCAGATTTAAGAAAACTTTTCATTAATTATTTTATTGAAAATAATCATAAATATATAAAAAGTAGTTCTATAGTTTCAAAATATAAAGATTTATTATTTGTTAATTCAGGTATGAGTGTTTTTAAAAAATTATTTTATAACAATAATAATTTAAATTTTGTTGATATAGTAAGTAACCAAAAATGCTTAAGAGTAAATGGTAAATATAATGATATTAATAATATAGGATTTTCAGATAGACATAATACTTTTTTTGAAATGTTAGGAAATTTTAGTTTTGGTAATTATTTTAAAGAAAAATCTATATATATGTCATTTAAATTTTTAACTGATAAAAATTATTTATCTATTGATATAAATAAAATAATTATTACTGTTTATTATGAAGATTATGATTCATATAATATATGGAAAAAATTAGGTATAAAAAAATATAACATAGTTAAAGTTGGTGATAAAAATAATATAAAGTATAATTCTGATAATTTTTG
This sequence comes from Candidatus Nardonella dryophthoridicola, assembly GCF_017656055.1. Lineage (GTDB taxonomy): Bacteria > Pseudomonadota > Gammaproteobacteria > Enterobacterales > Enterobacteriaceae > Nardonella > Nardonella dryophthoridicola. Next base: position 157,991 of record NZ_CP069383.1, read on the forward strand.
GAATATATCCTATTTTGGTTTATGTGGTCCATGTACAGAAATATATTATGATTTTGGTGATAAATATGATGGTAATTTTCCAGGATATGGTAATGTTGGTGATAGATATTTAGAAATATGGAATTTAGTTTTTATACAATATATAATGAATAAAGATAGAAATTTATTAAAATTAAAATATAATTCTGTAGATACTGGTATGGGTTTAGAAAGAATTGTTTCAGTTATTCAAAATGTAAATTCTAATTATGAAATAAAATTATTTAAAGATTTAATAGATATAATAAAAATTGAATTATATAAAATTAATTTTAGTGTTACTTTTGTAAAAAATATAAGTAATAGTTTTTTTAAAATAATTTCTGATCATATTAGATCTAGTATATTTATAATTAATGATGGAATTTTCCCTTCTAATAAAAAACATGGTTATATATTAAGAAAAATAATAAGAAGGTCTTATTATAATTTAACATCAATAGGTATAAAAAAACCATTTTTATATAAGTTAATTAATAAATTTTTATTAGTACTATATGATAATTATAATGATAAATCATTATTAAAAACTAATAATAATATTAATAAAAATATAGAAGATATAATATTTAAAGAAGAAAATAATTTTATAAGTATATTAAATAATGGATTATTAATATTAAAAAAAGAATGTAAAACTAATAATAATTTTTTTAGTAGAGAAACAATAAATAAGTTGTATAATACTTATGGTTTACCTATAAAATTAATATTAGATTTTTGTAAAAGTAATAATATAAACTTTGAATACTAATTAATTTTAGTATTTTATATATATAAGATGAGATGACCGAGTGGTTTAAGGTGCTCCTCTGCTAATGGAGTATATTTTAATAATATCGAGGGTTCGAATCCCTCTCTCATCGTTACATTTGTAGCTCAGAGGATAGAGCATTCGGATACGAACCGAAAGGTCGAAGGTTCGAATCCTTCCAAATGTGTTATATAAGTTATTGTTTTTTTTATAATTATATAATATAATTTAAATTAATATAAATATTTTGCCGATATAGCTCAGTTGGTAAGAGCAACTGATTTGTAATCAGTAGGTCAAAGGTTCGATTCCTTTTATCGGCTAATAAAAATTTAATAAAGGTGGGGTTCCCGAGTGGTTAAAGGGATCAGACTGTAAATCTGCTGTCTAATATAGACTTCGAAGGTTCGAATCCTTCCCCCATCATTAATTTTTTTGCGAGCATAATATAATGGTATTATATTAACCTTCCAAGTTAAATATATGGGTTCAATTCCCATTGTTCGCTATGTTTTTTTTTTAAAAGTAATAAATAATTTGTTGATATAGCTCAGAAGGTAGAGCACATTCTTGGTATGAATGTTGTCGGCAGTTCGATTCTGCCTATCAGCATTAAATAAAATAATAAATAAAAAAAATGTCAAAAGAAAAATTTCAAAGAAAAAAAATTCATATTAATGTTGGTACTATAGGACATGTAGATCATGGTAAAACAACATTAACTTCAGCTATTACTTATATATTATCTAAAAAATATGGTGGTAATATTTATAAATTTAATGATATTGATAATGCACCTGAGGAACAAAAAAGAGGAATTACTATTAATACATCACATGTTGAATATGATACAGAAATAAGACATTATGCTCATGTTGATTGTCCTGGACATTCAGATTATATAAAAAATATGATTACTGGTGCTGCTCAAATGGATGGTGCAATTTTAGTTGTATCAGCTACAGATGGTCCTATGCCACAGACTAGAGAACATATTTTATTAGCTAGACAGGTTGGTGTTCCATATATTATTGTTTTTATAAATAAATGTGATTTAGTAGATGATGAGGAAATATTAGATTTAGTTGAAATGGAAATAAGAGAATTATTATCAAAATATGGATTTATTGATAAAAATATTCCAGTTATTAGAGGATCTGCTATAAAAGCTTTAGAAGATGATGAAGTTTGGTCTAATAAAATAATAGAGTTATCTAATTATTTAGATAAATATATACCAGATCCTATAAGAGATATAGACAATGATTTTATATTACCTATAGAAGATGTATTTTCAATATCAGGTAGAGGTACTGTAGTTACAGGTAAAATAGAGAAAGGTATTATAAAAATAGGTGATGAAGTTGAAATAGTTGGTATAAGAGATACTATAAAAACAACATGTACAGGTATAGAAATGTTTAGAAAATTATTAGATGAAGGTAGAGCTGGTGAAAATGTTGGTATATTATTAAGAGGTATAAAAAAAGAGGATGTAGAAAGAGGTCAAGTTTTATCTAAACCTAATAGTATTAAACCTTATACTAAATTTGATGCTGAAATTTATATTTTAAATAAAGATGAAGGTGGTCGTCATACTCCATTTTTTAATGGATATCGTCCTCAATTTTATTTTAGAACTACAGATGTTACTGGAACAATAAATTTACCTAAAGATATTGATATGATAATGCCTGGTGATAATATAAAATTAACAGTTGATTTAGTATGTCCTATTGCAATGAATGAAGGTTTAAGATTTGCAGTTAGAGAAGGTGGTAAAACTGTAGGAGCTGGTATAGTTACAAAAATAATATCTTAATTTTGAATAAAAATGTATAAATTATATAAAGATTTTTTTTATCCTAACTATAAATACATAATTTTTATTATTATGTTAATATTTTTATTTATTATTTTTTTTTCATTTTCATTAAAAATAATTGATTTTGTAATATTTAAATTTTATAATTTATTTGTTTAAGAAAATTCTTATGAAAAAATGGTATGTTATTAAAATATTTTCAAAGTTTAAAAATAATATAATAAAAAATATATTTAACTTTAATAAAAATATAAGTCTATATAAATATTTTATAGATAAAATAGTTTTTTTTAATTATAATAAATACAATTACAATAATAATTGTATTTATTTAAATTTTTTTATTAATAATTATACTATTAAATATATAAATAATATACCTAATGTTTTAGGATTTATTAATAAAAATAAATATAATTATCCATTATATATAGATGATAAATATATTAATAATATCTTAATTAGTGAATATAATATAAAATTAATAAGTAATAAATTTTTAAAGAAAAACGATAAAATAATAATAAAAAATTCGGAATTTTATAATTTTTTAGGAACAATTAAAAAAATTGATTTTAATAATTTTGATTTAGTTGTTAAAATTTTTTTATTAGGTAAAAAAAAATATGTAAAATTAAATTTTTATGAAATAAAAAAAATAAATTATTATGAAAATAAAACATATTGTTAAAATACAAATTCCTTCTCAAAATGCTAATCCTAGTCCTCCTATAGGACCTATATTAGGACAAAAGGGTATTAATATTATAAAATTTTGTAATGATTTTAATAATGAAACTAAAAATAAGAATATAGAAAAGGGAATTATTATACCTGTTGTTATAACTATTTTTGAAGATAAAAATTTTGTTTTTTTATTGAAAAATCCTCCTGTTTCGTTTTTGTTAAAAAGAGAATTAAAAATAGAATGTGGATCAAAAAATCCTGGAAAATTAGTATCTGGTGTTTTAAATATTGATCAAATAAGAAAAATAGCATTATTAAAAATAAATGAATTTAATACTGAAGATGTTAATTCTATTATTAAGTCTATTATAGGGACTGCTAAATCTATGGGTATTATAATAAAAAAATGATATAATATATGAAAGATTCTAAAGTAAAAAATAAATTAAAAATAAAATATCTAGAATTTATAAAAAATAATAATAATATTATAGATATTTCAAATTCTATAAATTTTATAAAAAATTTATGTTTAAAAAGAAATTTTGATGAAAATATAGATATATATATAAATATAGATAAAAAATATATTTTTAATAAAAATTTATTAAATGGTTTTATATTATTAAAAAATGAAATTATTTGTAGAAAATTAAAAACTTGTTTATTAGCTTATGGAAATGATTTAAAATTAGCTGAATCATATAATTTTTTTGATTATATAGGAATGGATAATATTATAAATGATTTTATAAATAAAAAAATATTTATTGATATTATTTTTTCTACAACAAGTGCTTTTGATATGATAAAAAATATTATTATTAAAAAATGTGTAGGAAAAATTAATATACCTAGTTTTAAAACAAAAACTTTAATTAATATTAATAATATTGAAAATTTATTAAATTCTATAAAAAATAAAATTGTTTTATATAAAATAAATAATAATGTTTTATATACTAATATAGGGAAAATTAGTCAAAGTAATATTATGTTAATAGATAACTTTAATTTTATTATTAATTTTATAAATAATAATATTATTATTAAAAATAAAAAAAATAATTTTTTAAATAAGATTTTTATTAGTACTACTATGGGACCTAGTTTATGTATAAATAAACTATAAATAATTAAATATTTTGAGTTAAATATTAAGATGAAAAAAAATTTAAATAAAAAAAAAATTGTGTTAAAAAATAATGTTATTATAAATAATTCTATTTCTATTAGTTTTTTTAAATTAGACAATATTAAATCAAATCAAATAAATTATTTGAGAAAAATATCTAAAAAAAAATCTATAAAAATAATAATATGTAAAAATAAATTATTAGATATAATATTCAAGAGAAATAATATTCCATTATTAAATATTAAAAATAATAATATTATTTTATGTCATGAAGAAAATCCTAGTATTTCTTTAAATATTTTTAAAGAATTTTCTAAATATAATAATATTAACTATAAGGATTATTTAAATTTTATTTATTTTGATAAAAAAATATATAAAACTGACGAAGAAATAGAATATATTAGTAATATATCTGATATCAAAAGTTTATTAATTAAATTTTGTATTATATTAAAAAATATATCTATTATTAAATTATATAATACTTTAAAATTATTAAAAAAAAATAAAAAAAATGACAACAAATAAAAATAAAATTATAGAAGAATTATCTAAAATGTCTTTAACTGAAATAAATGATCTAATAATAATGATAGAAAAAAAATTTTCTATTTGTTTAAATAAAAATATTGATAATATTGATAATACTGAAGTTAATGATAATAAAGATAATGAAAAAAAATTATTTAATATTAAATTAATTAATATAGGTAATAATAAAATATCTGTAATAAAAAATATTAGATCTATATTAAATTTAGGATTAAAAGAATCAAAAGAAATTGTGGAATCTTGTCCTGTTTTGTTAAAAAGTGATTTAAATAAATCTGAAGCAGAAAGTTTTAAAAAAATACTTGAGGATTCTGGTGCATCTGTAATTTTAGAATAAATTGTATTAAATTATTTTTTTTAAATTAAAATAATTGTAAAAATATTATGAATTATTTATATTTCAATAAAAAAAGAATAAGAAAAAATTTTTCAAAAGTAGTTAATAAATTAGAAGTTCCTAATTTATTATCTATACAAATAGAATCATTTAAGAATTTTATTAATAAAAATAATAATTTCTATAGTATAGATAATGTCCTAAATAATTTTTTTCCGATATTTGATAATAATAAAAATATAGAGGTAAGATATATAGATTATATATTAGATAAATCATTATTTAATACTAAAGAATGTAGAATAAAGGGTTTAACTTATTCTTATTCACTAAAGATAAATTTATTATTATTACAAAAAAATATATCTACTAATAAAATTATAGAAATACCTTTTAATAATTTATATGTATGTGAAATACCATATATGACAGTTAATGGAACTTTTATAATAAATGGTACAGAAAGAGTTGTAGTTCCTCAATTATCTAAAAGTCCTGGTGTTTTTTTTAATTATATAAAAGAAAAATCTTCATATAAAAAAAAAATATATAATGCTAAAATAATTCCTTATAGAGGTTCATGGATAGATATAGAATTTGATAATAAAAATATATTATTTATTAAAATAGATAAAAAGAAAAAAATACTTTTAACAGTTTTCTTGCGTGCTATGGGTATAAAAAGATATGATATATTGAATTTTTTTTTTAAAACGATTAATGTATTTTTTTGTGATAATTATAATATAATATTAGAATTTATTTTAGATAATTTTAATAATGAAGATTTAAATGTTATAGATAATATAAAAAATAATTTTAAAATAATAGAAGATTATATAGATAAAAATATAAGAAAAATTAAAATTAGTAATAAATATTTAATAAATAAGATAATTCACAGTTATAATGAAAAAAAATATTTTGATATAAAAGATAGTTTAATAACTGATAAAAAATTAGAATTTTTATTAAAAAATAAAATTAAAAATATAAAAATATTATTTATTGAAAAATATAATTATTTACCCATATATAATACTTTATTTGTAGATAATATAAATAGTCAAAATGAATCATTAATAGAAATTTATAAAATTATAAAACAGGGGGATGTACCTGATATAAAAATAGTAAAAAATTTATTTAATAATTTATTTTTCTGTGGAAATAAATATAATTTATCTTTTATAGGTAGGATGAAAATAAATAATTCTTTATATAAGAATAATTTATATAAAAATAAAGATGTTAAAAATAATGAAGATAAGTATATTAATAAATATGATATTTTATTTACTATAAGAAAATTAATAGATATAAAAAATAAAAAATATAATATAGATAATTTAGATGATTTATCTAATAAAAGAATAAAATTAATAGGTGAAATGATAGAAAATCAGTTTAGAATAGGTATATCTAGGTTAGAAAAATCTATAAAAGAAAAAATATCTTATATTTCTAACATAGAAAATTTAAATAAAAATGATTTAGTTAATTCAAAATTAATATCTTCAATAATAAAAGAATTTTTTACATCTAGTCAATTATCTCAATTTATGGATCAAAATAATTCTTTATCTGAAATTACTCATAAAAGAAGAATATCTTCATTAGGTCCTGGTGGATTAACTAGAGATAGAGCTGGTTTTGAAGCTAGAGATGTTCATTATAGTCATTATGGTAAATTATGTCCTATAGAAACACCGGAAGGTCCTAATATAGGTTTAATAAATTCATTATCATTGTATTGTAGAGTTAATAAATATGGATTTTTAGAAACTCCTTATTTTAAAGTTATAAATAGAATGATTACAAATGATATTGTATATTTATCTTCTTTAGAAGATTATAATTTATTTATTACTCAATCTGATATAAAAATAAATAATAATTATATTGAAGATGAATATGTTATGTGTAGATTTAAAGGAAATTTTTTACTTGTTAATAGTTGTAAAGTTAATTATATTGATATTTCTCCGCAACAAATTATATCAGCTGGAGTTTCATTAATACCGTTTTTAGAACATAATGATGCTAATAGAGCTTTGATGGGAACTAATATGCAAAGACAGGCTGTACCAATAATGGGATGTGAATATCCATTAGTTGGAACAGGATATGAAAAAATTATTGCTGATAATTCTTCTAACATTATTTTTTCTAAAAGAGGTGGAAAAGTTATATATATAGATTCTAAGTATATTGTTGTTAAAGTTAATTTATCAGAAATAGATTATAATTCAGATTTTGATTTAGGATTGGATATTTATGAATTAAATAAATTTGATAGATCTAATCAAAATACATTAATAAATAATAAAATTTGTGTTGAATTATTTGAAAATGTTAATAAAAAAAGTATTTTGGCTGATAATCAATGTACTGATATAGGAGAATTATGTTTAGGAAGAAATTTAAAAGTTGCTTTTATGTCTTGGAATGGTTATAATTTTGAAGATTCAATTATAATATCTGAAGATTTAGTGAAAAAAGATTTATTTACTAGTATACATATACAAGAATTTTCATGTATACAAAGAGAAACTAAATTGGGTCCAGAGGAAATTACTTGTTCTATTCCTAATATAAATAATCATAATATTTCAATGTTAGATAAATCCGGTATAGTTTGTATAGGATCGTATGTTAATGAAGGTGATATATTAGTTGGAAAATTAACACCAAAAGAAGAAGTTCAGTTAACACCTGAAGAAAAATTACTTAGAGCTATATTTGGTGATAAAAAATTAAATGTTGAGGATTCATCTTTAAGAGTACCTAATGGAGTAAGTGGTACAGTAATAGATATTCAAATATTTTATAGTAATAAATTTAAAAATAAAGATTTTAATGAAAATTCTAACATATTTATTAAATATAATATAATAAAAAAAAATTTATTATTTATAATAAATGAATTGAATAATATTTATAATATAGATAAAGATTTAATTTTAGAATTTATAAAATGTAGTGATAATAATTTATATGAAAAATTGTTAATTGAAATAAATAAAAACATAAAAAATAATGATTTATTTTTATTTTATAAAAAAATTTTATACAAATATATAAATATAAATAATTTATTAAATAAAGATATAGAATTAGAAAATATTAAAAATATTAATATTAGTGAATTATCACCAGGTATAATAAAAATAGTAAAAATTTATATATCTACAAAAAGAAAAATAAAAGAAGGTGATAAAATATCTGGTAGATATGGTAACAAAGGTGTTATTTCAAAAATATGTCCTATAGAAGATATGCCTTATGATGAAGATGGTAATATTATAGATATAATACTAAATCCTCTTGGAGTTCCATCTAGAATGAATATAGGACAAATATTAGAAACAAATTTATCTATGGGTCTAAAAAAAATAGGAGAAAATGTAGAAAAAATATTAAAAGATAATAATATTATTGAATTACGTAATTATATGAATAAAATATATAATTTATTTAATAAGAATTGTGAAATTGATTTTAATAAATTAAAAGAAAGTGAATTATTAATGTTATCTAATAATATTAAAAATGGATTACCTGTTTCAGTACCTCCATTTGAGGGTATTAATGAATATGAAATAAAAAGTATTTTTGAATTTGTTAATTTCCCTAATGATGGTAAAATAACTTTATATGATGGAATAACGGGTGAAAAATTTGATAGAAAAATAACTGTTGGTTATATGTATATGATGAAATTAAATCATTTAGTTGATGATAAAATACATGCTAGATCTACAGGATCATATAGTTTAATAACTCAACAACCGTTAGGTGGTAAATCTCAATTTGGAGGACAAAGGTTTGGTGAAATGGAAGTTTGGGCTTTAGAAGCTTATGGAGCAGCATATACATTACAAGAAATGTTAACTGTTAAATCTGATGATATATATGGTAGAATAAAGATGTATAAAAATATAATAAAAAATAATCTTACTATAGATCCTAGTATACCTGAATCATTTAATGTTTTATTAAAAGAATTAAAATCATTGTGTTTAAATATAGATTTAAAAAAAAAATAAGAGGTTAACTTGTGAATAATATTAATGAAAATGAATTTTCATATAAAAATTTTGATTTTATTGAGATATCTATAGCATCTCCTGATAAAATTAGATCATGGTCTTATGGTGAAATTAAAAAACCAGAAACTATTAACTATAGAACTTTAAAACCTGAGAAAGATGGATTATTTTGTTCTAGAATATTTGGTCCTATAAATGATTATGAATGTATATGTGGTAAATATAAAAAGATAAAATATAAAGATATGATATGTGAAAAATGTGGAGTAGAAATAATTTCTTCTAAATCTAGAAGAAATAGAATGGGACATATAGAATTAGTATCTCCAGTTTGTCATATATGGTTTTTAAGATCACTTCCTTCTAAAATAAGTATTTTATTAAATATAAGTTTAAAAGATATAGAAAAAGTTATATATTTTGAAAATTATATAATTACAGAATCATTTATTAGTAATATAAAAGTTGGAAATATAATAAATGAAGAAGATTATATATTATTGAATAAAAAATATTTTGGTAAATTTGTTGCTAAGATAGGAGCTGAAGCTATATTTGATTTGTTAAAGAAAATAAATTTAAAAAAAGAATATTTATTATTAATTAAAAAATTTAATCTAGAAAATAAATTAGAAAAAAGAAACAGGATATATAAAAGAATGAAAATAATAAAGTCTTTTATTAATTCTAATAATAAACCTGAATGGATGATTTTAACAGTTATTCCAGTTTTACCTCCTGATTTAAGACCATTAGTTCCATTAGAAGGAGGTAGATTTGCTACTTCTGATTTAAATGATTTATACAGAAGAATAATAAATAGAAATAATAGATTAAAAAGATTAATTGACTTATCTGCTCCTAATATAATAATAAAAAATGAAAAAAGAATGTTACAGGAATCTGTAGATTTTTTATTAGATAATGGTAGAAGAGGTAAATATGTTTTAAATTCAAATAAAAAACAGTTAAAATCTTTATCTGATATGATAAAAGGTAAATATGGAAGGTTTAGACAAAATTTATTAGGAAAAAGAGTTGATTTTTCAGGTAGATCTGTTATTATACCAGGTCCTAATTTAAAATTAAATCAATGTGGAATACCAAAAAAAATAGCTATAGAATTATTTAAACCTTTTATATACGGAAAATTAGAATATTTAAAAATTTCTTCTAGTATAAAGATGTCTAAAAAAATTCTTAATAAAGAAGATCCAATAATATTAGATATATTAGAAGATATAATGAAAGATCATCCTATATTGTTAAATAGAGCTCCAACTTTACATAGATTAGGTATTCAATCATTTGATCCTGTTTTAATTAATGGAGAATCAATACAATTACATCCATTAGTTTGTTCAGCATATAATGCTGATTTTGATGGAGATCAAATGGCTATACACGTTCCATTAACTATTGAGTCTCAATTAGAATCAAGAATATTAATGATGTCTGTTAATAATATATTATCTCCTGCTAATGGAGATCCAGTAATATTTCCTTCACAAGATATGGTATTAGGTATATATTATTTAACAAAAGTTGGAAATTCTACTATTAATAAAAATATTTATGATATAAATGAAATAGAAAAATTTTTTAATTTAAATATTTTAGGAATAAATGATAATATAAAAGTAAGAATTACAGATTATGATAATAATAAAAATGAATACAAAATAATAGTTAATACTACTGTAGGTAGATGTATTTTATGGAATGTGATACCAAAATTTATACCTTTTTATTTAATAAATAATACGTTAAATAAATCATTAATATTAAATATAATAAGTTATTCATATTTTAATTTGAATTTAAAGGATACTGTTATATTATTAAATAATTTAATGAAAATAGGTTTTAAATATGCAACTATTTCTGGTATATCAATAGGATTAGATGATTTAATTATTCCAAATGAAAAAGATAAGATTATAAATGATACTAATAATGAAGTTAATTATATTAATAAACAGTATGAATTAGGATTGCTAACTTATAATGAAAAGTATAATAAAATTATTGATATATGGTCGGAAGTTAGTGAAGTTATATCTAAAATTACGATAGATAAAATTTCTGATGTTAAATTAGATTATAATAATATATTTATGATGATAGATTCTGGAGCAAGAGGATCTTTAGCTCAAATAAGACAATTATCTGGTATAAGAGGTTTAATGACTAAAACAGATGGATATATAATAGAGAATCCTATTAAATCTAATTTTAAAGAAGGTTTAAATATAATAGAATATTTTATATCTACTCATGGTGCTAGAAAAGGTTTATCTGATACTGCATTAAAAACTGCTAATTCAGGGTATTTAACAAGAAGATTAGTTGATGTAGCTCAAGATATAGTTATATTATTAAAAGATTGTAAAACTAATAATGGAATTAAAATAGAATTAGATAATGTAAATAATGATAATTATATATCATTATTTAAAGATAGAATAATTGGTAGAATTTTATCACATGATATATATGATAATAATAAATTATTATTTAGTAGAAATACTTTAATAGATTATAAAATATTTGATATAATTATAAAATTATATATTAATCATATATATATTAGATCACCTATAACTTGTGAATTAAATAATGGAATATGTTCTTTATGTTATGGTATTGATTTATCAAAAGGTAATATTGTTAATATAGGGGAATCTGTTGGCATAATAGCAGCACAATCTATAGGTGAACCTGGAACACAGTTAACAATGAGAACATTTCATATAGGTGGAGCTATTTCAATAGTTGGTAGTTCTAATATAAAATTTAAAAATTCTGGAATTTTAAAGTTATTTAATTGTAAATTTTTAAAAAATTCAAATAATGAAAATGTTATTATATCTAAAAATTCTGAAGTTGGTATTTTAAACATTAATTTAAATAAAATAATAGAAAAATATAAATTACCTTATGGTAGTATATTAAATAAATTAGAAAATGATTTAGTAGATAAAAATGAAATAATAGCTTCATGGGATTATGGATCAATACCTATAATATCTGAATTTAAAGGTAAAATATTATTTGAAAATATAATAGAAAATAAAAATTTTATAAATAAAATAGATGAATATACTGGTATACCTTGTAAAATTATGATTTCTAATTATAATAATTATGATTATAAACCTTATATAAATATAGTTGATAGTAATAATAATATATTAAAAAAATATTATATTCCAGAAAAATCTATTATACATATAAATAATTTCGATAATATTAATTTAGGTGATGTTATAGCTATAACTCCTCAAAATATAAATGAAATAAAAGATATTACAGGTGGTTTACCAAAAGTTTCAGATATATTTGAAGCTAGAAAACCTAAAAATTCATGTTTATTAGCTGAAGAAACAGGATTTATAAGTTTTAAAATAGAAAAAAATAAAAAAAAAATTCTTATAAGAAATAATAATAATGTTATTATTCATGAAAATTATATAAATAAAAATAAAAATATGATAGTTTTTGAAAATGATTATGTTAATAAAGGAGATATTATTTCTACAGGTAATATATCTATACATGATATATTAAGAATAAAAGGATTAGATTCTTTAGTTAATTTTATTATAAATGAAATACAAAATGTTTATAAACTTCAGGGTGTTAAAATAAATAGTAAACATATAGAAATAATAATTAAACAGATGTTAAAAATTGTTATTATATTAGATTCTGGTGATTCAAAATTAATAAAAAATAGTTATATAAAATTAAATTATGTTAGAAAGATTAATAAAAAACTAATTAAAAATAAAAAAAGAGTTGTTGTTTATAAATATAGTTTAATTGGTATAACTAAATCTTCTTTATTAACTGATTCTTTTATTTCTTCAGCATCATTTCAAGAAACTACTAAAATATTAACTAATTCTGCTATTTGTAGTAAAATAGATTTTTTAAAAGGATTAAAAGAAAATGTAATATTAGGTAGATTAATACCAGCTGGTACAGGTTATTATTATTATAATAAAAATAAAAAAAATAATTAATTTTATAATTTATGATTACTATAAATCAATTAATAAAAAATCCTAGAAAAATTAAATTAAAAAAAACAGATGTACCACATTTAAAATCATGTCCTCAAAAAAGAGGTATATGCACTAAAGTATATACTATGACACCTAAGAAACCTAATTCTGCTTTAAGAAAAGTTTGTAAAGTTAAATTAACTAATGGTTTAGAAGTAACTGCATATATTCCAGGAGAAGGACACAATTTACAAGAACATTCTGTTGTATTAATAAGAGGTGGTAGAGTAAAGGATCTTCCAGGAGTAAGATATCATGTGGTAAGAGGTGTTTTAGATTGTGATGGTGTGAAAAATAGAAAAAGTAGTAGATCTAAATATGGAACAAAAATGTTAAAATAAAATAATTTTATGTCACGTAAAAAAATAAAAATAAAAAATAAAATTTTACCAGATATTAAGTTTAATTCTATTTTGGTGTCAAAATTTATTAATATTGTTATGAAAAACGGTAAAAAGTCCTTAGCATTAAAAATAGTTTATAGTTTATTAAATATGATAAAACTTAAAATAAATAAAAATGAAATAGATTTACTTGAAGAAATTATAAATAAAGTAAGACCTATGGTTGAAATAAAATCTAGGAAAATAGGAGGATCTACATATAATGTTCCTTTTGAAATAAATGATAATAGAAAAAATTCTTTAGCATTAAAATGGATAGTTAAATTTTCTAGAAAGAGATCTGGAAATTCTATGATAGAAAAATTGTATGATGAGATTATTGATATATCTCAAAATAAAGGATTATCTATTAAAAAAAGAGATGAAATTCATAAAATAGCTGATTCTAATAAAGCTTTTTCTTATTATAAATGGAATAATAAAAAATAAAATAAAAATAAAATAATTAATTTTTAAAAAAAAAAATGTATCGTATTATATCTATAGATAGATATAGAAATATAGGAATAAGTGCACATATAGATGCTGGAAAAACTACTTTTACAGAAAGAGTATTATTTTATACAGGAATTAATAGAAAAATTGGTGAAGTTCATGATGGTTTAGCTACTATGGATTGGATGAAACAAGAACAGGAAAGAGGTATTACTATAACTTCTGCATCTACAACATGTTTATGGAATGGTATGTATAATCAATATAGTAATCCTTATAAAATAAATATTATAGATACACCTGGTCATGTAGATTTTACTTTAGAAGTTGAACGTTCTATGAGAGTTTTGGATGGAGCAATAATGTTGTATTGTTCTGTAGGTGGAGTACAATCTCAATCTGAAACTGTTTGGAGACAAGTTAATAAATATAATATACCTAGAATAGGTTTTATAAATAAAATGGATAGATCTGGAGCTAATTATTTAAATGTTATTAATGAAATAAAGACTAAATTAAATTCTAATCCTATTATTTTACAACTAAATATAGGTGAAGAGGAAAATTTTACTGGAATAATAGATATTATAAAAATGAAGTCTATATATTGGGAAAATAGTGATTTTGGTACTAAATTTAAAATTTATGATAATATATCTAATGAATTTAAAAATAAAGTAAGTGAATTAAGAAATATTATATTGGAAACTGCAGCTGAATCTTGTGATGAACTATTTGATAAATATATTAATACTGGAACTTTAACTGAAAATGAAATTAAAAAAGGATTAAGAATAAGAACTATAAAAAATGAAATATTTCCAATAATGTGTGGATCTGCATTTAAAAATAAATGTATACAACCTGTTTTAGATTCTATAGTAGATTATTTACCATCTCCTAATGATTTATCAAATATAAAAGGTGTTATTAAAAATGGTAATAAATATATAAGTATTTATAGAAAAAATAGTGATAATGATCATTTTTCGGCATTAGCTTTTAAAATTTGTACAGATCCATTTGTTGGTAATTTAACATTTATAAGAGTTTATTCTGGTAAAATTAAATCTGGTGATATAATTTTAAATTATACTAAAAATAAAAAAGAAAAGTTGGGTAGAATAGTTCAAATGCATGCTAATAAAAAAGAAGATATAAAAAATGTTTTTTCAGGTGATATAGTTGCTATAATAGGATTAAAAGATATATCTACTGGTGATACTTTATGTAGTATAGATTATCCTATATTATTAGAAAAAATAGAATTTCCAAATCCTGTAATTTCTATGTCTATAGAACCGTTAACTAAAAATGATCAAGATAAAATGGGTATTGTATTAAATAAATTATTGCAAGAAGATCCTTCTTTTAAGGTTTATATTGATAATGATACTAATCAAACTATAATTTCAGGTATGGGAGAATTACATTTAGAAATAATAGTTGATAGAATGAAAAGAGAATATAATCTAAATGTTAATACAGGTATACCTCAAGTTTCTTATAAAGAAACTATTAAGAAAACATCTTCTTATGAAGGTAAATATATAAGGCAAACAGGTGGTAGAGGTCAATATGGTCATGTATTTATTAAAATAGAACCTAATAAATATAAAGATTATGAATTTATTAATAATATAATAGGTGGTGTAATACCAAAAGAATTTATACCTTCTATAGACAAAGGTATACAAGAACAAATGAAAATTGGAATATTAGCTGGTTATCCTATAATAAATATAAAAGCTACATGTTATGATGGATCTTATCATGAGGTAGATTCTTCAGAAATAGCTTTTAAGATAGCTAGTTCTATTGCATTTAAAGAAGCGTTTTTAAGAGCTGAACCAATTTTATTAGAACCTATAATGAAAGTTTTTGTAGAAACTCCCGAAGAATATATAGGTGATGTTATTAGTGATATAAGTAGAAAGAGAGGTATTATAAATAATATGGAAACTTTTAATAATTTAAGAAAAATAATATCTTATATACCTTTATCTGAAATGTTTGGTTATTCAACAGAATTAAGATCAAAAACTAAAGGTAGAGCTTGTTATAGTATGGATTTTTATGAATATAAAGAAGTTCCTATTGAAATTTCTAAGAAAATAATAGATTCAAAAAGTAAAAAAGTAAATTAAAAATATTATGTATAAAAAATTAAATATAATAAAAATAAAGGTAAAATCTTTTGATATTAAGTTAATAAATTTTGTAATGAAAGAAATAATAAAAATTTGTGAAAAAAGTAATGCTACTATATCTGGTCCTATACCATTACCTAATAAAAGAAAAAAATTTATAGTTCTTACATCTCCTCATGTTAATAAAGATGCTAGAGAACAATTTGAATTTTGTATACATAATCGTTTATTTTATATAAAAAAATATAGTAATAAATTGATAGATTTGTTATTACGTTTAAATATATCATCAGGTATAAAAATAAAAATAGATATTATATAAAAAATATGAATTTAAATAATAAAAATATTGTTAAAATATTTGGTATAAAATTAGGTATGAGTACAATATATAATAATTTTAGTTGTACACCTGTTACTTTAGTAAAAATATTAGATAATACAATATTAGATATAAAAAATAATAAAGATTTTATAAATTTAAAAATTTTATCTAAAAACATTTTTAATAATAAAAATAAAAATAAATCTTTTATTGGTATTTTAAGTAAATATAATATTTTTAATGGAAATACTTTACATGAAATAAATTTAGATAATAGTTTTATTAAATTATTTAAAATAGGTTATTCTATATCTATTGATTATTTATTAAATTCTAATAATATTAGTATAACTTCTAAGAGTAAAGGTAAGGGATTTTCAGGTGTTATAAAAAGATGGAATTTTAGTAAACAAGATTCAAGTCATGGTAATTCTTTATCTCATAGAGCACCAGGTTCTATAGGGCAAAATCAAAGTCCAGGTAGAGTTTTAAAAGGTAAAAAAATGTCAGGACATTATGGTAATGTTAATGTTACTATAAAAAATGTAAAAATATTAAGTAATATCTGTAATGATAATGTGTTAATTATTAAAGGTTCTTTACCTGGTTCGAATAAAAATATTTTAATTATTAAGTATGAAATTTAAAAAAAAAAATAAATAATTTTATTATGGAATTAATTACTGAAAATAAAAAAAATATATTTTTATCAGATAATGTTTTTAAAATTTGTTATAATAATAATTTAGTTAATCAGGTTATTATTACTGAATTATCTATAAATAGAAAAAATATTAAGTTTAATAAAAATAGATCAAGAGTTAAAGGATCTAATAAAAAACCTTGGAAACAAAAAGGTACTGGAAAAGCTAGATCTGGTAGTAAAAAAAGTCCAATTTGGAGATCTGGTGGTGTTACTTTTGGAAGTCAAGTAAGAAACTTTAAAAAAAAAATTAATAAAAAAATGTATTGTAAAGCTTTAAAGTGTATATTATCTAGATTTATTAGTAATAAAAAAATTATTATAATGGAAGATTTAAATATAGAAAATTATAAAACTAAAACTTTATTTAAAAAATTTAGTAGTATTTTAAAATATAAATTATTATTTATAATTGAAAATTATGATAAAAATTTATTTTTATCTTCAAAGAATATATATAATATTTGTATTATGAATTTAAATAATATTATAATAAGTAAAATAATAAATTATGATTTTATTATATTTACATTTAATTCTATAAAAAAAATTGAAGAAAGGTTATTAAAAAAATGAATTTTATAAAAAATAATAGAATTTTATTTGATGTTTTAAAAAAAATATGTCTTTCTAGTAAGACTACTTATTTATTTAATAATCAAAAAATTATATCATATAAAATATATTATAATATTAATAAAAATTTTGTTAAATTAGCATTTAAAAATATTTTTAATATTTATATTAAAAAAGTTAATATTGTTAATTATAAAATATATAAAAAAGGAAAATTTATAAAATTTAAAAAAGCTTATATTTTTTTAAAATAATTAATAAAATAATAAAATGATATTAATAAAATCTAAGCCAGTAACTCCAGGATTAAGACATTATATAAAAAATAAAAATAATTTTTTATATAAAAAAAAAAAATTTATTAATAAATTAATTGTACCTTTAAAAAGAAATTTTGGTAGAAATAATTTAGGTAGAATAACAACAAGACATATAGAAGGAGGTCATAAAAAAAAATATCGTATAATAGATTTTAAGAGGAATAAAATAGATATTATAGGATATGTAAAAAGATTTGAGTATGATCCTAATAGGTCTTGTTATATAGCTTTAATATTTTATAAAGATGGCGATAAAAGATATATAATATCTCCTAAAAATATTAATTTAGGTGATAAAGTTATATCTATTAATAATTATAATGAGAATTTTTTAAAAATAGGTAATTCATTAAAATTAGTAAATATACCTATAGGATATAAAATTCATAATATTGAAATTAATCCTGGTGAAGGAGGTAAAATATCTAGATCAGCTGGTAATTACTCTCAAATAGTATCTAAAGATAATAAATATGTTATAATAAAAATAAAATCCGGAGAAATAAGAAAAATAAATAATCAATGTAGAGCTACTATTGGTGAAGTAGGTAATAATGAACATATGTTAAAAAAAATTGGTAAAGCTGGTCGTAAAAGATGGATGGGTGTAAGACCTACTGTTAGAGGTACTGCTATGAATCCTGTTGATCATCCTCATGGTGGTGGTGAAGGTAGAAATTTTGGTAGACATCCTGTTACTCCTTGGGGAAAAAATTGTAAAGGTATGAAAACAAGAAATAATAAAAAAACTAATAAATATATAATAAAAAGAAGAAAATAATGTCACGTTCATTAAGAAAAAAACCATTTATAGATATAAGTTTATATAATAAAGTTAATAAATATTTAAGTAATGTTAAAAATAGTGGTAATATAACTACATGGTCAAGGAGATCTACTATATATCCGAATATGGTTGGATTAACTATAAATGTTCATAATGGTAAAAAACATATTCCATTATATATAACAGAAGAAATGATAGGATATAAATTGGGAGAATTTGTTTTTACAAGAAAATTTAAATCACATACTACTAATAAAAGAAAATTTAAAAAGGTATAAATTTGTGAATTATTTTATTTTTTCTAGATATAAAAATGCTAGAATTTCTCCTAGTAAATTAAGATTAATACTAAAAATAATAGACTATAGTAGTATATTTAATACTATTAATATATTAAAATTTTCTAATAAAAAAGGATCTTTTTTAATAAAAAAAACTATAGAATCTGCTATATCAAATGCGGAACATAATTATAATTTGAATATAGATTATTTAAAAATACATAGAATTTTAATAGATAAAGGTCCTATTTTAAAAAGAATAATGTTTAGGGCTAGAGGTAGATTTGATAATATATTTAAAAAAACATCTATTATAACAGTAATTTTGTCTAATAAAAAATAGTATAAAAAAAAATAATATGGGTCAAAAAGTTAATCCATTAGGATTTCGTTTAGGTTTTATAAAAAAATGGAATTCTTTATGGTTTTCAAATAATAAAAAAAAAATTATTGATAATATAGAAAAAGATATTTTATTAAGAAATTATTTAAAAAATAATTTACCTAATAATTATATTTCTAATATTATAATAGAATTTTTATATATGAATATAATTATTAATATAGTAACATCTAAACCTGGAATAATAATAGGGAAAAAAGGTGAGGATATAGATAAATTAAGGATTGGAATAGTTAAAATGTTAAATAATAAATATATTAAGTTAAATGTTATTGAATTAAAAGATTATAATTTAGATTCTAGTATAATAGCTAATAATATATCTTATCAAATAGAAAGAAAAATTTCTTTTAGGAAAATTATGAAAAGATATATTAATAATGTTATGAAATATGGTGCTTTAGGGGTTAAAATACAAGTTAATGGTAGGTTAGGTGGTGCTGAAATATCAAGAAGAGAATGGTATAAAGAAGGAAGAATACCATTGCATACTATTAGAGCAAATATAGATTTTAGTCAATCTATAGCTAAAACTAATTATGGTATTATAGGTATAAAAGTTTGGATATTTAAAAAAAATAAATAAAATTAAATATGTTACAACCAAAACGTAGTAAATATAGAAAATGTCAAAAGGGTAGAAATAAAGGTTTTTCAATAAATATGAATGTTGAGTTTGGTGATTTTGGATTAAAATCCTTAGGTAGAGGTAGATTAACTTCTAAACAAATAGAATCAGCTCGTATAGTTATAAATAAGTATGTTAAAAGACAATGTAAAATATGGATAAGAATATTTCCAGATAAACCTATTACAAAAAAACCTTTAGAAGTTAGAATGGGTAAAGGTAAGGGTAATGTTGAATATTGGGTTGCTATAATTAAACCTGGTAAAATATTGTATGAAATAAGTGGTGTTACAGAAAATATAGCAAAAGAAGCTTTTAGATTAGCCTCTTATAAGTTGCCATTTAAAACATGTTTTATTATTAAAAATAAATTAATATAATTAAATTATGAATATTTTTTTAAATATAAAAGATTTAGAATATAAATTAAATTTTTTATTATATAAAAAATTTTTACTAAAATATAAATTTAATATAAATTTATTAAAAAATAATAATTTATTAAAAAAAAATAAAAAAAATATATCTAATATTTTAAATCTAATTAATAAAATATATAAAAATAAAAAAAAATAAGATATGAGTGATAATAAATTAATAATTTTACGTGTTTTTAGTAAAAAAATGAATAAGTCTTTAATATGTATAAAAATTTTTTATAAAAAAAATAATATTTATAAAAAAAAAATAAAGAAAAGTATTAAAATAATTGTTCATGATAAAAATGATTTATGTAATGTAGGGGATTATATATATATTAAAAAATGTAAAAATATATCTAAAAAGAAATCTTGGATATTTGTTAAAAAAAAAATATAAAATATGATACAAGAACAAACTATATTAAATGTTTCAGATAATTCTGGAGCTAAAAAAGTTTTATGCATTAAGGTTTTAGGTGGATCTAAAAAAAAATATGCTTTTGTAGGTGATTTTATTAAAGTTTCTATAAAAAGTATTAATAATAAAAGTAAAGTTAAAAAAGGAGATGTTTATAAAGCTATTGTAGTTAAAACTAAAAAAAGAAAATTTAGAAAAAATGAAAATATATTTATAAATTTTGATATTAATTCTTGTGTTTTATTAAATGATATGAATATTCCAATAGGTACTAGAATAATAGGATTTATATCTAAAGATATAAAATATAAAGGATTTAATAAAATTGTATCTTTATCTAATGAATTATTTTAAATATGAAAAGTAAGATAAAAAAAAATGTTTATGTTAAAATAATTTATGGTAAATATAAAAATAAAATAGGTTTAGTAAAAAAAGTTTTTAAAAATAAAAATTATTTAATTGTTGATAAAATTAATTTAGTTCATAAACATATTAAAAAAAATATAAATAGTAGTAAATCTTTTATTTTTTTAAAAGAATCTAAAATTCATATTTCTAATGTTGTTTTTTTAAAAAATGAAAATGATTAAAGTAAAATTATATAATTTTTATAAAAAAAAAATTATATATAAAATGAATGAAGTATTTAATTATAAATCTATAATGCAAGTTCCGAATATTTCAAAGATAGTTATAAATATTGGATTAGGTAGATATATATCTGATAAAAAAATGTTGGATTATGCATATAATGATTTATCTAAAATATCTTGTCAAAAACCAATTTTTACTAAAGCTAAGAAGTCTAATTCTAATTTTAAAATTAGAAAAGGATTTAATATTGGACTTAAAGTAACTTTAAGAAAAAGAAAAATGTGGTCTTTTATTGAAAAAATGATATATGTTGTTATGCCTAGAATAAGGGATTTTAGGGGTTTATCTGAAAATTCATTTGATAAGTTTGGAAATTATAATTTAGGAATTAAGGAACATATAATTTTTACAGATATAGAATATGATAAAATTTATAAAATAATTGGTATGGATATAAATATTTCTATAAGGTCAAATAGTATAAATGAATCTTTGTATTTATTAAAGATGTTAAAATTTCCTTTTAAAAAATAAAAATTAAAAATAAATATGACAAAAAAATCATTAATAGAAAGAAATAATAAAAGAAAATTATTAATAAATAAATATTATATAAAAAGAAAAAAATTAAATTTTATAATAAAATCAAATAAATTTAGTAGTTTAGATAAATGGAAAGCTAATATAAAATTGCAATTATTACCTAAAGATTCATCTATAGTAAGATTAAGAAATAGATGTTATATTACAGGAAGACCAAGAGGTTTTATTAGATACTTTGGTTTAAGTAGAATAAAATTTAGAGAATTGTCATTATTAGGTAATATACCTGGTATTAAAAAATCTAGTTGGTAAAAATATAATTATGAATATACAAGATCCAATATCTGATATGATAGTAAATATAAAAAATGGTCAATTATCTAATAAAAAGTTTATTTTTACATATTATTCTAAATTAAAATTTAATATATTAAATATTTTAAAAAATGAAGGTTTTATAAAAAAAATATTTTTTTTGAAATTTAAAAATAATGTTAATAAAATAAAAATATTTTTAAAATATTATAAAAATAAACCTGTTATAGAAAATATTAATATAATTAGTAAACCTAGTTTAAGAATATATATTAAAAAAAATTTTGTTAATAGATTTAAATTTAATTTTGGAGTATATATAATATCTACTTCAAAAGGAGTATTTACTGATAAAGATATTAAAAAAATTGGTATAGGTGGTGAATTATTATGTTATGTAAATTAAAATATTTTAATGAAAGTAAATTTATTTCTCGTATTGCGAAAATAAATATATTATTGCCTAATAATATAAATATTAGATATATTAATAATATATTATATTTTGATAATAATATTTATTTTTATGAATTAAAAATAAAAAAAATAATTTTAATTATAGTAAAAGATAAATATATTAGTATTAATATAAATAAAAAATATATTAAAAATAAAAAGGAATTGAAATTCTGCAAATCTTATTCTGGAACTATAAAATCATTAATAAGTAATATTATATTTGGATTAAATTTTGGTTTTTATAAAAAAATTATTATTTATGGAATAGGTTATAAATTAAATGTTGAGAATAATATTTTAATTTTTAATTTAGGATATTCTCATTTAATAAAATGTAAAGTTCCTATAAATATATTAATTAAAGATTATAATAATAATGAAATAATTTTATTTAGTTATGATAAAGAGGCCTTAGGAAATTTTTGTAATGAAATAAAAATGTTAAGAAAACCTGATGTATACAAAGGTAAAGGAATAAGATATGATAATGATATTATAAAAATAAAAAATTTTAGAAAAAAATAATATGAATTTAAAAAAAAAGACAAAATTTAGATTATTAAATAAAAATAAAAATTTTTATAGAATGTTAATATATAAAACTAATAAACATATATATGTAAATATATATAATAATTTTTTAAATAAAAATATATTGTCTATATCTACATTAAATAAAAATATAAGAAAAAAATTATTAATTAATAATATTAAAAATAATAATATAAAATCTGCTAAATATATTAGTGAAATAATATTAGAAAAATGTTTAAATATTAATTTATTAAACAATGTTATTGTAGATATTTCAGGTTTTAAATATCATGGAAAAATAAAAATTATAGTAGAAAAATTGAAAAATGGTAATATAATTTATAATAAAAAATATAATAAAAATAATGATTAAGGAAAAATTAGTATTTGTTAATAGAGTATCAAAAACTATAAAAGGTGGTAGAATTTTTGGGTTTACTGCTTTAACTGTTGTTGGAGATGATATTAATAATAAAATTGGTTTTGCTTATGAAAAGGCTAAAGAAGTTCCTTTAGCTATAAGTAAATCTTTTGAAAAAGCAAAGAAAAGAATGGAAAAAGTTGAATTATATAATAATACTATACCTTGTTATGTAACAGCTGTTCATATATCATCTAAAGTTGTATTAATACCTTCTTTTAATAATACAGGTATAATATCAAGTAATACTATGAAATCTATTTTTTATGTTTTAGGAATTGAAAATATTATTTCTAAATCTTATGGATCTAGTAATCCAATAAATATAGTTATAGCTACAATAAAAGCTTTAAAAAAAATTAAATCATTAAGATATATTTCTAAGAAAAGAAATTTAAATATAAAAAAAGTAATATTTTAAATAAATGTTTAATTTAACTAAATCTAAAAATTTAAAAAAAAAAAAAAGAATTTGTAGAGGTAATGGATCTGGTAATGGTAAAACAGGTGGAAGAGGTAATAAAGGACAAAAATCTAGATCAGGTTATAAACATAAAAGATCTTTTGAAGGTGGACAATCTTCTATATATAGAAGAATACCTAAATTTGGGTTTAATAATAAAAATAAAAAAAAATATAGAATAATAAAATTATTAGATTTATATAAAATAAAAGAGAATTTAATAGATATAAATGTATTAAAAAAATATAAAATAATAGGTACTAATGATAATAATGTAAAAATAATTTTAAATAAAAATAATAATATATTAAAATTTAAATATATTAAAAATATAAAATTATCTAAAAGTATATGTAATATTATTAAAAATAGTGGAGGAATTATATTAAATGATTGATTTTTTAATAAATAAATTATTTTTTTTTTTTAGATATATTAATTTTTATTTTTTAAAAATTTATAAAAAAGTACTATTTATATTTTTTTTTATTTTTATATTAAGATTTGGTTATTTTATTAATATTCCTTTTTTAAATAATATTAGTAATACTAAAAAATTTTCTTTTTTAAATATATTTAATATATTATCAGCTGGATCAATAAATAATTATTCTATATTTTCATTGGGAATAACTCCATATGTTACTTCTTATTATTTGATACAATTTTTGTATATTATATTTTTAAAACATAATAAAAAAAATAATAATAATTTTGTTTATTTATTATATTTTTTATTTAATATTATTCAATCAATTTTTTTTATTAATTTTAATTATAAAAATTTTTTATTTAAAAATAAAATAGATTATTTTATATCTTTATTTAGTATTATATTAGGATCTAATATATTATTATGGTTAAGTAATCAAATAAATATTTATGGAATAGGAAATGGTAATTCATTTATAATTTTAATAAGTATTATTAATAATATTATTCCTAATATTATTAGTATATTTAATTTTTTTAAAGTAATTAATTTTATAAATGTTATAAAATTAATTTTTTGTTTTTTAATATTATTAATATTATTATATATAATAATATTTATTGAGTTATCTTATATAAAAATATTTGTAAATTTTCCTAAAAGATATTATGGTGTTAATATAAATAATGATTTTGATACTTATATACCAATAAAGATAAATATTTCTGGAATAAATTCTTATATATTTTCTTATAATTTGTTTTATATAATAAAATATATTTTTATTTTTTTGAATAAAATTTTTAATAGTCCTTTTTTTCTTAAGATAGTATTTTTTTTAAATGAAAATAATATTTTTTTTAAAATTTTTAATTTTATTTTTATATTTATTTTTTCTTATATAAATACTTTAGTTTTATATAATGTTAAAGAAATATCAGATAATTTAAAAAAATCAGGATCTTTTATAAATGGAATAAAACCTGGATTATATACTGAAAATTATATTAATAATATAATAAAAAATGTTATTATTTTAAATTCATTTTATTTAAATTTAATATATTTTATGTTAGAATTTTTAAATAATATAATTAATGTTAAAATTGATTTATCTTATTTTTTTATAGTTTTATTAATAATAATAGAATTTATATTACAAATTAAATATTATTTTTTATCATATAAATATGATATTATATTAAAAAAAATGAATTTAAAATAATTTTAAATATATAAAATTATGAAAGTAAGAACTTCTGTAAAAAAAATTTGTATATATTGTAAAATTGTAAAAAGAAATAATATAATTAAAGTTATATGTAAAAATTCTAAACATAAACAAAGACAAGGTTAAAAAAAATGAGAATAATTGGAAAAAATATACCAGATAATAAATGTATATATATATCGTTAACTTATATATATGGTATAGGTAAATCTTTATCATTAAAAATATGTAATAAATTAAATATATATTTATATAAAAAAGTTTGTGATTTAGATGAAAATGAAATAAATTTAATAAGAAAGGAATTATCAAATTATATAATAGAAGGAGAATTAATAAGAAATAATTCATTTAATATAAAGAAATTAATAGATATAGGTACTTATAGAGGATTTAGACATAAAAAAAAATTACCTTGTAGAGGTCAAAGAACTAGAACAAATTCTAAAACATGTAAAAAAAAAAAAAATAAAATTTTTTAAAAATTAAAATTAAATAATATATGAAGAAATCTTTAAATAAAAAAAAAAAAAACATAAAAAAAAATATAGTTGAAGGTATAGCATATATACAGTCTACATTTAATAATACTATAATTAGTATAACAGATAAATTTGGTAATGTTTTAGGTTGGTCTTCATCAGGAAATTCTGGTTTTAAAGGATCTAAGAAGTCAACATCTTTTGCTGCTCAAATGGCATCTGAAAAATGTTGTGATAAAATAAAAGAATATGGTATAAAATTTTTACATATTAAAGTTTCTGGACCTGGTCCAGGTAGAGAATCTAGTATAAGATCTTTAAATAATTATGGATTCATAATTAAAAGTATTACGGATATTACACCTATACCACATAATGGATGTAGATCTCCAAAAAGAAGAAGAGTATAAAAAAAAATAAAAAATACAATTATGTCAAAATATATAGGACCAAAAATAAAAATATATAAAAAAATAGGAATATATTTAAATAAAAAGATAAAATCTAAAAATTTAACTAAAAAGTATAAAAAAAAAAATATTAATTATAAGAATAAAGTTACTGAATATTGTATTAGATTAAAAGAAAAACAAAAATTAAAAAAAATTTATTATTTATTTGAAAAACAATTTTTTAATTATTATAAAAAATCTATAAAGTATAAAAATTCTGAAGAAAAGTTATTTCAATTGTTAGAGATGAGACTAGATAATGTTGTTTCAAAAATAGGTATATCAAAAACTATATTAGGATCTAGACAATTTATAAATCATAAGTTTATATTAATTAATAATAAAATTGTTAATATACCTTCTTATATTTTAAAAGTTAATGATGTAATAACTATTCATAATAAATTTAAATTAAATAATTCTTTTAATATGTTATTGAAATCTTATAATAAGAATATTAATTGGATAAATATAAATATAAAAAATAATAATTTTAGTGCAGAAATAATAAGTATTCCTAAAGTTATTGATATAAATAAAAATATTAATTTTAATTTAATTAGAGAATTATATTCAAAATAAATAAAAACTATGTTTAAATTAATAAATTCTTTTTTAAAACCTAATATTGTAAATATAGAAAAAGTTAATAAATTTCATTCTAAAATAACATTAGAACCAATGGAAAAAGGTTTTGGTAATACTATTGGTAATTCTTTAAGAAGAATTTTATTGTCATCTATACCTGGTTATAAAATAACTGAAGTTGAAATTGATGGAGTCTATCATGAATATGGTGTGATAAATGGTATAAGAGAAGATATATTAGAAATTATATTAAATATAAAAAATATTCCTATTAAAATTATAAATGATTTTGATTTTGAATATATAAATATAAAAAATGTAAAATCAGGTATAATAAAATCTAAAGATATATTATGTAATGATAATATTATTATTATTGATCCTAATTATTATTTATTTACTATTAATGATAATATTTTTATTAATATGAAAATGAAAGTTCAGAAAGGTATAGGTTATTTATATAATAGTTCTTATGATAAAAAAAATAATTTAGGAAAAATTTTAATAGATACACACTTTAGTCCAATAAATAAAGTTTTATATTATGTAGAAAATACTAGAATAAATAATAAAATAGATTTAGATAAATTAATAATAGAAATAGAGACTAATGGAACTATAGAAGCTGAAGAATCTATTAAAATAGCTGCTAATATATTAATAAATCAACTAAATATATTTTTAGATTTAAATAAATTTAATAATAATTTTAATAACATAAATAATAATAAATCTTTAAATAAAGAAGTTATTAGTAATGAAATTAAAGATTTTAATAAAAATTTTTTTATTGAATTAATAGAATTGTATAAAGAATTTAATGTAAACCCTATATTTTTTAAAAAAATAAATAATTTAAATTTAACAGTTAGATCATTAAATTGTTTAAAAAATGATAATATATTATATATAGGACATTTAGTTCAAATAAAAGAACAAGATTTATTAAAAATTTCTAATTTAGGTAAAAAATCATTAATTGAAATTAAAAATAGTTTAAAAAATTTAAATTTAAAATTTGATACTTATATAAAAGATTGGGATAAAATGTTTTCTAGTTTTTTAAAAATAATAAATAAAAAATAATATGCGTCATTTACTTAAAAAAAAACATTTTAATATGTCTAGAGGACATTATAAAATGTTATTTAAAAATTTATGTAATTCTTTAATAAAATACGAAAAAATTAAAACTACTATAAAAAGAGCTAAGGAAATAAAAAAAATAATAGAACCTATTATTAATAGATCAAAAGTAAATATATTACATAATAAAAGAATTGTATATTCATATTTAAATAATAGAAATAATGTATATAAATTATTTAATGATATAGGATATAGATATAAAAATAGAAATGGAGGTTATACTAGAATAAATAAATTATATTATAGAAAAGGTGATAGTTCATTAATAGTTTGTATCTCATTAGTATAATTTTATAATTTTTGAATAAAAAAAACCTTCAATATTTAAATTATTGTCTTGTATTATTTTTATACCAAAAGTATTTTTATCTTCATTTAATATTGAAATGATATTTTTATTATTTTTAATTATTTTTTTTATTTGATTTTTATTTTCTTCATTTAATATTGAACATGTTAAATATATTATATATCCACCTTTTTTTAAATATTTTATAGAATTTTTTAATAATTCATATTGTTCATTTATTAAAAAATCAAATGTTTTTTTATTTTTAAATATAGAATCAGGTTTTTTATACATATTTCCTGTTGATGTACATGGTGCATCTATTAATATTTTATCAAATGTATTATAATATTTTTTATCTAAATTTTTAGAATTTTTATTTATAAAAAATATATTATTATTTTTTTTTATTTTTAATCTTTTTATATTTTTTTTTATTAAGTTAATTTTTTTTCTGTTTTTTTCTACTAATACTATTTTTTTTATATTTGGACATGTTTCTAATATATGTAAAGATTTATTTCCAGGTGCAGAACACATATCTAATATAGTATCATTTATTTTAGGATCTATAATACATATACATTTTTGTGATGATATGTTTTGTATACTTATAATTCCATTTTTATATAAATAAGATAATATTTTTTTATTAAAATAAAAATTACTTATACCTATTGAATAAGGAAATTTTTTGTACTTTATAAATTTTATATTTTTTTTTTCTAAAAAAATATAAAATTTATTTATATTTTTTATTATACCTTTATTTATTCTTATCCATAAATATTTATTTTTTTTTGGTAATAATATATTTTTAATTTTATTATTATTTTTTATATTTTTAATTATTTTATTTATTATAAAATTATTTTTATAAAAATTATTTTTTTTAATATAATATAATATATTATTATTTGTCATTAGCATTTTGTCTTTATATTTAAATAATATATTTAAATATTTTATTATATATTTATATACATTATTTATTTTAATTATTTTTAATATTTTTTTTATTTCTGAATATAAAATATATTTTTTTAAATTTTTATAATACATATCATATATTATTATACATATTAAATAATATAAAATATTATTTTTTTTTATATTATTTTTAATAAATCCTATTATATATTTTATAAAAACAAAATTTCTAATTATATTAAAACATCTATTTTTTATAAAAATAAAATTTTCTTTATTTTTTATTTTATATATATTTGTTAATGTGAATTTATTATTTATTATTTTTTTTATTATAAATATACATTTTAACCTATTATTATTTTTCATCTATATATGAATCTTTTTTAAAAATTTTTATTTTTTTAGAATTTATTAAATCTTTTATTGTTGTTGGATTTTTATTAGGAAATTGTATTTTTTTTAATACTATTAATCCTTTATTTACTTTTATATATATACCATAATTATTAATTAAATATATTTTTTTAATTTCATTATTAATATTTTTATCAAATATATATTCATGTTTTATTATTTTTATATTTATATTTTTATATATAAAAAAACTTTTTATCTTATAATTAAATAATCTTATTTTTAAATCAATTTTTTTTATATTATTATTGAAATTTATTTTAGATTCATATTTATGTATTTTTTTTGTTATTTTTTTTTTTATATTAATTTTTAAACATTTATCTATTTTTAATATTTTTTTATTAAGAAGAATATTTCTTAATATTTTTAATATACAAAATGAAGAAAATTTTGCTAATTTAATATATAAATTA
The DNA here is from genome assembly GCF_017656055.1 of Candidatus Nardonella dryophthoridicola. Lineage (GTDB taxonomy): Bacteria > Pseudomonadota > Gammaproteobacteria > Enterobacterales > Enterobacteriaceae > Nardonella > Nardonella dryophthoridicola. The sequence goes on from NZ_CP069383.1 coordinate 189,022, forward strand.
TAATAATTTTCATTTTTTTTTATTTTTATATATGATCTAAATATTATTTCTCCATTATCTATTATTTTATTTATTTTAAATATTGTAATTCCTGAAATTTTATCTTTATTAATTATAGTATTATATATAGGTGAAGGTCCTATATATTTTGGTAATATTGAAGCATGTATATTAATAAATCCATATTTTACTATATTTAATATTTTATCTGGAAATATTATTCCAAATGATGAAATAATTATTAATTTTATTTTATTATTATTTATAATATTTATTGAAATTTTATTTTCTATATTATATTTATTTATATATAATATTTTTATATTATTTTCTTTTGAAAAATTTATTATGGAATTTATTTCTTTATTTTTTTTTTTTATATCTTTTAATATTATATAAACAATATTATATAATTTTATTTTATTTATTTCTATTATATTTATTAATGAAAATAAATCTGATCCTGCAAAAATTATATTTATCATAATTAATAATGTTTATTATTTTTTTTAATTTTTTTATTTATTAAAAATTTTTTTATATTAGATAAATAATCTATAAATAATATACCATTTGTATGATCTATTTCATGTTGTATGCATGATGATAATAAATTATTATTTTCTATTTTTAATATATTTATATTTCTATCTATATCCTCATATTTTACTATTATATTTTTATATCTTTTTACTTCATAATATATATTAGGTATGGATAGACATCCTTCATAAGAATATATATTTTCATTTTTATATATTATTTCAGAATTTATCATAAAATTTTTTATATTATTTACATCATATACAATGATATTCAAATCTATATTTACTTGTATAGCTGATAATCCTATTCCTTTATTATAATACATGGTATTAAATAACTTATTTTTTATATCTAATATAATTTTTTTATTTGTATTTTTATTTACTTTTTTAGATTTTTTTCTTAATATATTGCTTGGAAATTTTATTATTTTTAATATATTCATATAATTTTTAATTTATTTATTATAGTATATATTATAAAATAAATAAAATTAATATATAATAAAATTATAATTATTAAATTTATTGTATTTTTATATGAAAAAAGTTTTATTGATAGGTGAAAAATTGAATTATAGTGAATCTCCTAAAATACATAATATTATATCAAAATATATAAATTATGATTATACATATGAAAAAATTGAATTAAAAAATATTAATTATATAAATGATTTTATAAAAAATATAAAAAATTTTAAGGATTTAATTGGTGCAAATATTACAACTCCTTTTAAAGAAGATGTTTATAAATGTTGTAATGTAATAACAGAAAATTCTAAAATTTCTAAATCAGTTAATACTATAAAAATAGAAAATAATAAGATAAAAGGACATAATACAGATGGTTATGGTTTATTGTATGATTTTAAAAGATTAAATTATTATAATAATAAAAAAAATGATATTCTAATAATAGGTTTAGGTGGAACATCTAGATCTATAATACCTATTTTATATAAAAATAATTATAATATATTTTTAACAAATAGAACATTTAGTAAAATACAATATATTAAAGAATATTTTTATAAATTTAATATAAAAATAAATATTTTTGAAATAAATAATATAAAAAAAAAAGATTTTGATATAATATTAAACGCTACTTCTAGTGGAATATATAATGATGTTCCTAATATAGATAGTAATTTAATTAATGATAAAATCAAAATATATGATTTGTATTATAATTTTAATAAAGATACCCCTTTTATTATATGGTGTAAAAAATATGGATCATTATATAATAATGATGGTTTAGGTATGTTAGTAGCTCAAGCTGTTTATTCTAGTAATTTTTGGTTTAATTTAAATTTAAATGAAAATGATATAGATATTATATTAAATAAATTTATAAATAAAAATTAATTTAAATATTTATTTATAAATTTATTAAATTTATAATCTAATTTTTTTTTTATTTTATATAGTATATTTAAATTTTTAATTATTTTATATTTTTTAAAATATTTATAGAATAAAAAATTATATTTTTTTTTATTTTTTATAAAATTTATATCTTTATTATTAAAAAATAAAAATATAAAAGATATTATTCCTCTAATAATTTTTGAATCACTAAATCCATACATATATATGTATTTATTTTTTTTTAATAATTTAATATGTATAGTATTATTACATATTAAATTTTTTATGTTATTTTTATTATAATTTTTTATATTAAATTTATATAATAAATTAGATATTTTTAATAAAAATAATATTTTTTCTTCAAAAATATTATTATTAAAATAATCATTAATTTTATTAATATTAATATTATTTTTTTTTAATGATTTTATTATCATTTTTTTAAAATATGTATTATTTTATTCATAATATCTATAAAATTATTCATTTCTTTTTTATTATTATATATTGATATTGATATTCTGCATAAACTTTTAATATTTAAAAATTTCATTAAATATAAAGAACACTGAGAATCAAATCTAATAAAAATATTTTTATATTCTAATATTTTTCCAATGTCATATGAATTTATTTTTTTTATATTAAATGGTATTATACCTATCCTAGAATTATTTGAACTATAATATATAATAGAATTGTTAATATTTTCTTTAATTAAATTTAAAAAATATTTTGTATTATATAATAATATTTTATTTATTAATTTTATTCCTATTTTATTTATAAAATTTATAGATTCTCCTAATCCTATTATTCCACTATAATTTAAAGTACCTTTTTCAAATTCCCAAGGAATAATTTTTTTTATATTTATATTAATATTTTTATTTATATATAGAATACCAACACCTTCAGGACCAAACATTTTACTAGATGAAAAAACATAAAAATCACACTCCATTTTTTTTACATTTAATTTGTTATGCATAATGAATTGAGTTCCATCTACCATAAATAATAAATTTTTATTTTTTAATTTTGATAATTTTATTATATTTTCTATTGGATTTATTATTCCTAATACATTAGATATATGATTTATGGAAATAAATTTTGTTTTTTTATCTATATTATTTATAATTTCATTTATTGTTAAATTACCATTTTTATCTATTTTTATAAATTTTATTTTTATTTTTTTTTTTTTAGATAATTTTATCCATGGAAGAATATTAGAATTATGATTTGAAATAGATATTATTATATTATCATCTTTTTTTAAATTTTTTTTTATTATATTTGATATTATATTTATACTATTAGTAGTATTACTTGTAAATATTATTTCTTCTATATTAGAATTTATTAAAATAGATATTTTTTTTCTAACATCTTCAATATTTTTATTTATATTGAATCCAAATTTATTAATAAATGAATTTTTTTTTATATAAAATATTTTATTTATATAATAATTTATTTGACTTTTTATTACATTATTTGGTTTATGTGACAAAAATGCATTATTCATATATATATATTTTTTTTTTTCACTATTTTTTATAGATAAAAAATTTAATCTTATTTTATCTATTATTTTTTCATACATTTATTTTTTTTTTATTTTTATTTTAATATAATATTATATTTTTTATTAATATTTTTTACTAAATTTATTAAAATATTATCTATTAATATTTTATTAAAATTACAATTTAATTGTATAATTATTCTTAATGTTATAATATTTTTATTATTTATTAATTTTTCATTATCATTTATAATATAAGCTTCTATTATATTTTTATTAAAATTTATACAATATTTTATTATATCATTAGTTTCAATATTATTATCTATTATTACAGATATATCTCTTTTAAATATTTGATATTTTGATATAACATATTTATTATTAATATTTATTTTATTTATGTTATATTTTTTTATTATATTTGATAAATTTATTTTAAATATAATAATATTTTTTTTATTTATTTTAAAAAAATTTAATATTTTTTCATTTATATATCCATAATATCCTATATTTTTATTTTTTATTTTAATATATGAGTATACATTTGTTAATAGTATATTATTTTTTTTATTTTCTTTAAATTGATAATCAATATTATATAATTCTAATATATCTTCTATATCACCTTTTAAATGAAAAATGTTATTATTATTTACTATAAATTTGTTATTGTTTTTTATGTCATTATATATTATTCCAGATAGTATTATTTTTTTATTTATATTTTTTTTTATATAACTATAACAATTTCCTATTTCAAATATTTTAATATTGTTTAAATTTTTATTAAGATTAAATGCTAATGTTTTTATTAAACCATATACTAAATCTTTTCTTAAAAAATAATTACTATTTAATATAAATATATTTTTTTTATTATTTGTATATTTTTTTCTATTTATTAAACTATTAGTTATAATTTCATTGTATCCTCTATTTATTAATAGATTTTTTATTATATTTATATTATTATTTTTATATTCAATATATTTTTTTGTTTTTTTATTAAAATTTATATTATTTTTTTTATTAACTTTTATTTTTTTTTTTAAATTATTTAAATTATATTTTATTATTTCTTCTATAATATCTTCTTTTATATTTAAATCTTTTTTATAACAAGGTATATATATATTTATAATATCATTATTAAATTTATTTATTTTTATTTTTAAATCTATATTTTGTAATATATCTATTATTTTATCTTTTTTTATTAAAAAACCTATTTTATTATGTATATAATTTAAATTTATATTTATTATTTTTTTATTATTATATTTTTTATATTTATAAATTATAAATCTACTTATATTATTATTTATTAATTTATATTCATTTTTTATACTTAATATTATATTAAGTATTTTATTTATTATTTTTTTAATACTTATTGTTTCATAATTATATAATATTTTTTTTTCTATTTTTATATTTTCATTTATTTTTATAAAAATTATTAATAAATCATAGTAATTATTTTTATATATAAAATCAAAATTATTATTACCAAATATATATCTATTTTTATTATTATTTATTATAATATTTAAATTATTTTTATAATTTATATTTTTATATATATATATATTATTATTAATATTTATTTTAATTATATCTATATATATACCTGTTTCTAATATTATATAATTTATTATATTATTTATACAATTTTTATTTAGTTCTATATTATTTTTTATTAATCTTTCTTGTATATATAATGGTGTTATATTTAATATTTTTATATTTTTTATTATTTTAAAAATATATTTATCTATGAAATTATTTTTAATTAAAAAATATATTTTTTTAGAATATTTAAAATTACTTTTAATTATTTTATTTTTATAAATTAAATTTATTTTATTTTTATTTGTTATATTATAAAAATTTATTATTTCTTTAGATATCATATATATTGAATTTATATACTTTTTATTGCTTGGTATATTTATATCTAGTATATAATCATTTATTTTTAATGTATTTAATTCATTTTTAAATTTTTTATTATAATTAATAATATTATTATTTAAATAATATAGATATTTTTTATTATTATAATCTATTAATATATAATATTTTTCTAGTTCTATATTTTTATATATTATGTAATTATATTTTTCTTTTATATATATATTTTTTTTCTCAAATATAAAATTTAAATACATTATATTATTTTTTATTTTTTTATATTTTAAAATTCCATATATTAATTTGTATGTTTTTTTTTTATTTTTTATAACAATTTCATTGTTTATTTCTATTCCTATTTTTATTAATATATTTTTAATTTTAGATACACTAAAATTATAATTTATAAATTCATTTATCCATTCTATATTTATTTTCATTTTTTTTATGAATTTTTAAATTTATTTATAAATCTTATATCATTATAGTATATGTTTTTTACATCTTTTATATTATATTTAATCATTAATAATCTTTCTATTCCTACTCCAAATGCAAAACCTCCTATTTCTTTTTTATTTTTTAAATTAGTGTTTTTAATTATATTAGAGTGTATTAAACCACATCCTAATAATTCAATCCATTTATTATTAAAAAATATATCTATTTCAAAAGAAGGTTCTGTAAAAGGAAAGTAAGAATTTCTTATTTTTAATTTCATTTTTTTATTAAATATGTAATATATAAACTCATATACTGTTTCCATTAAATTTTTTATATTAATATCCTTATTTATATTAAAAACATCTAATTGATGAAACATTTGTAAATGCGTTTTATCTTTATTATCATTTCTATATACTTTTCCATAGGAAAAGATTTTTATAGGTATATTATTATTTTTATTTAGATTTAAATATCTAATTTGAGAATTTGAAGTATGTGTTCTTAATAAATAATTTTTATTTATCCAAAATGTATTGTTTTTATTTCTAGAAATATGATCAATAGGTATATTAAGTAAATCAAAATTATAAATATAATTTTCAATCTCATTTGTATTAAATAATATGTAATTTTTTTTATAAAAAAAATATTTTATTTTTTTTATAATTATATTAATTGGATGTAAAGATCCAATTATATTTTTTATACTAGGTGATTTTATATTTATATTTATATTTTTTTTATTTTCTATTTTAATTATATTATTTTTTAATTTATAGAATATGTTTTTTATTTTATTTTTTATAATTGATATTAATAAATTTATTTTTTTTTTTTTATCTATACAATTTATCTTTTTTATAAAAATATAATATATTTTTAATATATTTAAATATTTTATATTTATTTTTTTTATATATTTTATATTTTTTTTTTTTTTTATATCTTTTATAAATTTTCTTATCAAATTATTTGTTATTTTATATAATAAAGTTTTTTTTAATATCATATCATGTTAATTTTTTATAATTTTTATGATGTTATTTAAATAGTTTTCATTATTAATAATATTATTACATAGTAATTTTCTATTGATTAATATATTATTTTTTTTTAATAAATAAATTAATTTACTATAATTAATATTATATTTTCTAGATGCTGCATTTATTCTTATTATCCAATTTTTTCTAAAATTTCTTTTTTTTTTTTTTCTATCTATGTATGAATATTGGTATGATTTTATAACTGATTGTTTTGCTGTTTTAAATAATTTTGATCTAGCTCCATAATATCCCTTTGCTTCCTTTAAAATTTTTTTTCTTCTGTTTCTAGAAGAAACATTTGGTCTTGAACGTATCATATTTTTTTTATTTTATTTTTTTTTATAATAAGGTAAACTATTTTTAATAGATTTTATTTTAGTATTTGATAAAATATAAAATTTATTAATCATATTTCTTTTATATTTAGATTTTTTTTTTGTTAATATATGTCTCATATTTGATTTTTTATATTTAAATAATTTATTTTTAGTAATTTTAAAACGTTTTTTTGCACTTGATAATGTTTTTAATTTGTACATTTTTTTTTAGGTATTAAATTTAAATTCATTTCTTTATTTACTGATATTTTAATTTTATTTTCTATTATAGCTATATTTTCACAACTTTTACATATTTTTTTTATTATTTCAATACCTATATTCTTATGAACTATTTCCCTACCTTTAATTTTTATTGTAATTTTTACTTTATTACCTTTTTTTAAAAAAAAAATAATTTTATTTAATTTAATATTATAATCATATTCTTTTATATTTAAATTCATTTTAATTTCTTTTAAAATATTTTTATTTTTAATATTTTTAATATTTTTACTTTTATTATATATATGTTTACCATAATCTCCTATTTTATATACAGCTGGATTTAAATTAGGATTTAATAGTATTAAATCTAATTTTTTTTCCTTAGCTTTTATTATAGCTTTATTTTTGTCTATTAAACCTATTTGTTTTCCGTCAAAATCTATTAATCTTATAATTTTATTTTCAGAAATATTTTTTTTTGAAAATTTCATATATTAAATTTTATTTTTTATATCTATTTTTATTTTTTTTATAAATTCTTTTATTTTTAATTTTAATATGTTTTTTGAATTTCTTTTTCTAATTGAAATATTTTTATCTATTAATTCATTTTTTCCATATATAATAATATATGGTATTTTAAGTTCTATATATTTTTTTATTTTATATTCTATTTTTTTATTATTTATATCTATTTCACATCTTATATTATTTTTTATAAAAATTTTTTTAAGATTATATACATATTTTATATATTTTTCAGATATACTTAAAATTATTATTTGTATAGGTGAAATCCATAAAGGATATGTTCCTTGATAATGTTCAGTTATTATACCTATAAATCTTTCTATAGATCCTAATATTGCTTTATGTATTATTATAGGATATTTTTTTTCATTATTTTTATATATATATGTAGAATTAAGTCTTTTAGATGTTATAAAATCTAATTGTATTGTACCACATTGCCATTTTCTATTTAAATAATCTTGTAAAATAAATTCTATTTTTGGACCGTAGAATGCTCCTTCACCTTTTTTAATTGTATAATTTAATTTATTTTTATTTAATATATTAATTATTATAGATTCTGATTTATTCCATATATTTTCATCTCCTATTTTTTTTATTGGTCTGGTAGAGAAATTTATTTCTATATTTTTGAAATTAAATATATTATATATTTCATACATTAATTTTATACATTCATTTAATTCACATTCTATATCTTTATTATCACAAAATATATGAGTATCATCTTGAGTAAAAGATCTTGTTCTTAATAATCCATATATTGATCCTGTGTTTTCTAATCTAGTACATGTACCGAATTCTAATATTTTTATAGGTAATTCTTTATAAGAATATAAATTGTTTTTAAAAATTTTTATATGAGCAGGACAATTCATAGGTTTTACACATAAATTTTTATTATCAATAACAAACATATTGTTTAAAAAAAAATCAATATGTCCTGATTTTGTAAATAAATTTTTACTTAGTAATATAGGTGTTTTAACTTCTATATAATTATAAAAATTTAATTTATTTCTTATTAAATTTATTAATTCATTAAAAATTATTAATCCGTTTTTATTCCAAAATATCATTCCTATTGAATTTTTTTCTAAATGATATAGTTTTATTTTTTTATTTATTTCAATATGACTATTATAAATATTTTTCATAGTAAAATATATTATTTTTATAGTATAATAATATAATATATTATATTTTGTAAATATATTAAATAAAAAAAAAATAAATATGAAATTATGTCTTTTAATAAGCATTTTAATTTTTTATTGATTTTATTAATTTTTATAAATTATTTTTTGATTAAAAAAATAAAAAGTATAAATAATTTGATTTATTTAATTTTATTTAGTTTTTTAGGAATGATTATTCCAGATATTGATCATAAAGGTTCTTATATTAATAAATATAATATTTTTATAAAAAGTATAAAAAACATATTAAATCATAGAAGTTTTACTCATAGTTTTTTTTTTTATTATTAATAATATTATTTATTAAAATTGTATTTAATAATATTTTTATTATATTAGGAATTATTATTGGTATAATTTCTCATTTAATTATAGATTTATTTACTCCTATGGGTATAGAAATTTTTTGGCCAATTAAAATTAAATTTAAAATAAATTATAATATTATAAATAAATTTTTATATATATTTATATTTATGTTTTTATATATTATATTTAAAAGAACATTTATTTCAATGTTAAAAAAATAATGAATATAATATTAAGTATAGATCCAGGATATTTAAAAACAGGATTTAGTATAATTAAAGAAAATAGTAATAAAATATTTTATTTAAAGTATGGAATAATAAATTCTAAAGAGTTTGTTAATAAATTTGAAAAAATGAAATTTATATATAATGAAATTAATAAAATAATATTAAAGTTTAAACCTAAAGTATCTATAATAGAAAGTATATTTTTAGGTAAAAATTTTGATTCTATAATAAAATTAGATTTAGCAAGAAGTTCAATTATATTGTCATTAATAAATAAAAATATACCTATATATGAATATAATTCTAAAAAAGTAAAAAAAATTATTACAAATTTTGGAAATTGTAATAAAAATTTAATTAACAAAAAAATAATTAATATTTTTAATATAAAAAATAGATTATCTTATGATGAATCTGATGCTATAGCTATAGGTTTAGCTTATTTAGTAGACAAATTCAATTTTAAAATATAAAAGGTAGAAAAGTGCGATCTAAAATAATTAATTTGATATTAATTATTTGTTATATTATAAAAATTTATATAATAAATAATAATAAATATGAAAAAAATTGTTTTAATAATAAAAATTTTAAAAATATAAATTTAATAATTAATAATAATATAAAAAAAAAGTATATAATATTTAAAATAAAAAAAAATAATAATTTTAATAGTAATTTAAAAGATAAAATAAATAATTTGTATTTACATAATTATAATAATTTATATATCTATATAACAAATAAATATTTTATAAAAAAGATTATTATAGAAACTTTTAATAATAAAATTATATTTTATGAATTTAAAAATAAAAGTATATTTGAAATTATATTTATTAATATAAATCATAAAAATTATTTTTTTATAAAAAATGTATATTTTATAAATAAAAATTATATTAATAATAATTTTTATATTTATTTTAATAACTTTTATAATAAAATTTATAAAATATGTTATATATATTTTTATAATAAAAATGATAATAATATTATTATAATTTGTATAAGTATAAATAACTTATATAATAAGTATAGAGTATTAAAAATATATAAAAATTATTTTAATTTTAATTTAATAAAATTAAATATATTGAAATATAATAGATTTCCTATATATGGAAATTTAATAATTACTTCTTATTTTAATTTAAGAAGATTAAATCCTATTACTTATAGTAAAGTTCCTCATAAAGGTATAGATATTTCTATACCTTTTTATACACCTATATTTGCTATAGAAAATGGTATAGTTATAAAAAAATCATATAATAAAAAAGCAGGTAATTATTTAATAATAAATCATAATAATTTTTATATTACTAAATATATGCATTTAAGTAAATCTTTTGTAAATAAAAGTAGAAATATAAAATTTGGTGATTTAATAGGTTTATCTGGAAATAGTGGAATGTCTACTGGACCACATTTGCATTTTGAAGTTTGGGTAAAAAAAAAAGTTTTGAATCCAATGAGTTTAAAATTTCAATTTAATTTTTAAGAATATTAATTATGTGTATAAATAAAAATAATTCTATATATAATATTATTAATAATATAAAAAATTTTTGGATAGAAAAGAATAATTTTATTAATATAA